>JAKLIS010000008.1 GCA_022709485.1 Elusimicrobiota bacterium
GTCCCAAATCCTTCGCGGTGATCACGCGCGAAGCGGCGTTTCTCTGCTGGCGTATGTACGCGTCGGCTTTTTTTAAAAGGTCATTTTCCATGGCGAGCCGTCCCACCATCCGCTCCAGTTCCGCCACCCGGGCTTTGAGCGCCACCTCTTCCCGCGAAGGCTTCTCTATCAGAAATCCACCGCGGTATTTCCTCCGCCACACCTGGATCAGGCTCGCCGATAAATTATGTTCCCGGCTCAACTGCCCTAGGCTCGCTACCCCACTGATCAACTGCTCCACAATCTGCTGCTTGAATTCAACGCTGTGTTGTCGTCTTGGCTTCATTTTCGCTGCTCCTTTTCCACGGAACAGCCTACCTAAACTTTTTCTTCTTGTGTCCAGTTACCGGGGGTCACTCCACCTCAGCGTGATGCAGGCATTGGACCGGAATATTGATGAATTGGAAAAGGTGGTCCTCAAACAAGCGCGGTTGCGCCCGGAGTTCAAACCTCTGTTGACGGTCCATGGGATCGGGCCGATTCTGGGGTTGACGATTATGCTGGAGACGGGGGATATCAGACGCTTCGAACAGGTGGGAAACTTTGCTTCGTATTGCCGGTGTGTGCAAAGCCAACGGTTCAGCAACCGCAAGAAGAAGGGAGAAGGGAACCGCAGGAATGGAAACAAGTATTTGGCGTGGGCCTTTTTGGAAGCCGCCCACTTTGCCACCCAAAGAGAAGGCCTCATCAAACGCTTCTTCCAACGGAAGGCCTCTAAGAAAAACAAGATCGTTGCCATCAAAGCGGTGGCGCATAAATTAGCTCGGGCGTGTTACCATGTTCTTCGGGATCAAATTGTGTTCGATGTGAACAAAGCCTTCGCTTAAAAATTTGTTGAGGTCGTGAGCCGGAGTAGGGGTTGGTAAAACCACAGACTTGATTGGACACGGCCTCAACGCCCATATCGTTTGACTTCATTCGAGAACGCCTCGGCCTTGAGCCAGACAGGGGTTGGACCCATGGTGACGTGGGAGCCATAGACTTGTCAAAATTAATTTGGACAAGGTCGGGAACCAACGGTTTTCTGGTCCGCCGAAGGGCGGAAGGGGCTTCAACAAAACATCGTTAAGCCTTGATCCTGATGGGTGACTGGTGCGAACTTAAAGTTCGATACCGAATAATTGAAAACTCGGGCGCGTCGCCGCAGAAGTCAAAGACAGATTTATAGAAGAATTATGCAGGACGAATTCTTTAGCGGGATTTCTATTCACCCCTTGACGGGGGACTCCTAATGGGTGACCCCTTCCCTTTTCGTCGACGAAAAAATCCTATAATGCGCGCATGTCTTCCGCGATTCTTATTTCCATCCTTATTATTAGTGGACTTTTCGGCATTGGATTTTTTTGGCTCATGAAACAACTCCAATCTCAAAGCGAAAAACAATCCCAAGATATTTTTCAAAAACTTTTAGAGGCCCAAAAACAGGATCAATCCATGCAATTTCTTCAACGGGAGGTCAACAACCTGCGGGAACAAATGGCCAAAAGCCTATCTGATTCCGCCAAGCTCATTGTTGATTCTCAGAAGACTGTGGGAGAGCGGCTGGACCGCGCCTCCGCGGTTGTGGGGTACGTTCAAAAATCCCTGGGCGCATTAGACGCGGCCACCAAACAAGTCTATGACGTGGGTAAAAACATCGCCCAGCTTCAGGAAATTCTCAGGGCTCCGAAACTCCGGGGGAGTTTCGGCGAACTTTTTCTGGGAGATCTGTTGGCCCAGATTCTTCCGCCCAAACATTATTGTCTTCAGTACACATTTAAATCCGGCGAAACGGTGGACGCCATCGTTCGACTGGGACGGATTGTGCCGGTCGATTCCAAATTTCCCTTGGAAAACTTTCAGCGTCTTGTACAAGAACAGGATCCCCAGGAAAAAACCGTCGCCCGCCGGAAATTTGTGATGGATGTCAAACGGCACATTGATGCCATCGCTTCAAAGTATATTCGGACCGATGAAGGCACGTTTGATTTCGCGCTCATGTATATTCCAGCCGAAAATGTGTATTACGAGACCGTGATAAAAGATGATAACGGCACGGAAGAAGGATCGATTATGACGTATGCTTTCGCCAAGCGGGTGGTGCCGGTTTCCCCCAATTCTTTTTATTCCTACCTTCACACCATCAGTTTAGGTCTGAAAGGGCTTGAAATTGAGGAAAACGCGCGGCTTATTATTGATCAGCTCTCTCGTCTTAAAGTGGACTTTTCCCGTTTTAGGGACGACTTCGATTTAATCGGCAAACATCTGAACAACGCCCGCACCAAATACGAAGACGCTGAGAGGCGGATAGTCCGATTTGAAGATAAACTGGCCATCGCTGGGGGGCCGGGTGAAGAAAAAGTCCTTAAAGATGAAACCCCGGTCATTTCCATTCCTCTAAAATAATCGCCGATAACCCTTCCGAAGTGTCGTGACTCCCCGCAAGTTTACCAGCGCGTCATCCCACAATCTCGCCTTGAGCCATCTCAACAAATCCGATTATCGAAACGGGATGGAGACATTCGAAAATGACGATGCCGGGATGGATTCCCGATAGAAACTTTCGGAAATGAGGCGTGGACGGATTGACGCGGTCAGTTAATGTCTTGGAGGGGACGAAGGACCGCTTTCTCTGTGAGAATTTCGGGAAGAATAATGGGGTTGGCGGCGTCTCCGTTTTTAAAATAAACATACACCGGAACGCCGGAACGTCCCAGACGGCGCATGATTTGGGTGAGATGTTCGGATCGATTCGTCCAATCGGCCCGGAACGCCCTCACGCCATGTTCTCTAAAGGCCGCCGTAATTTTGGGGGACCGAAGCACGCCTTTTTCGTTGAGCTGACAAGTTAAACACCAGTCCGCGGTGAAATCGACGAAAATGGTTGTTTTCTCGTCCAAAGCTTTCTTAAAAGCTTCGACGGAGAAAGGCTCCCAAGAAACGCCCCCCTTTAAAATGGGAGGGGCCGCTTCCCCCTTTTCTAATTTTTCGATCTTTTTTAGGGAGGGTTCCACCAACCGGAAATAAGCGCCCAGGATAAGAAAGATCCCCAAAATCCAAAGGGTCCATTTTCTTTTGGCCGGTTGGCCGGGACCGGCGCCCAGGGACAACCCCCACAAAACAAGGGCAATGATACCCAAAAGCATAATTGTTCCTTTGACCGCATCCCATGGAGCCAAACGGGAAAGGATCCAGAGAAGCCAAATCCCCGTCCCTATAAGCGGAAACCCCATAATTTTTTTCAGTGTCTCCATCCAGCGTCCCGGTTTTGGGAGATAACGAGTCCACTGCGGGACGGCGGCCAAAAGGAGAAAGGGAAAAGCAAAACCAAAACCGATCATCCAGAAAAACAAAAATATGATAAGCCCGGGCTGCGAAAATGAAAATCCAATGGCGGGCCCCAGAAAAGGCGCCGTGCAAGGTGTGGCCAGAAGAGTCGCCAAGAGGCCTTCTCCAAAAGGACCCATCCAGGATTCTTTCCGCGTTATTTTTTCAAGATTCCCCGGCGGGGCGAAGGAAAATTCATAAAGTCCAAAAAAAGTGAGCCCAAAACCGAATACCACCCCCGTCATAAATATAAGAAACCGGGGTTCTTGAAATTGGAATCCCCAACCAATTTCCTGCCCGCCCCATTTCAAGCCCGCCACAAGGCCTGCCAATACGGTGAAAGACAACATGACGCCCGCGAAATAGAGAACTGACTGCCGCCAATTTTCCGACGGGGCGTTTTCTCCCTGGCGTATAATTCGAATGGCTTTAAGAGACAAAACGGGCAGCACGCACGGCATGATGTTCAATAGAAGTCCGCCTAGAAAGGCAAATAATAGAGCCAGCAAAGGGGAGATGTGTTTGGATTCACCCGCCGATCCAATCTGAGAAACAATTTCCATGGAGGATTTGAGCTCTTCATATTCTTTAAGAATAGAAGGTTCTTCTTCCAACGCCAGGAAATGTTTTTCCGCGCGCGCTACCAGAGCGGCTCCTTCGGGAAAAAGCTTGCCATCCTTTCCCACCGAAATGGAAGTCTTAAACTCTTGGCTTCCGGGAATGCATGATTTTTTGCACGCCAGCCAACTCACGGTTCCATTTATTTCAATTGAATTATCAATCGGCCATGTTTTTGGGATGACCCCCTCCGCCCCAAGGAGAACTTCATTGGCATAGCCGATGGTGGTGATACCTCCCGCTTCTTGAAAAATTTCAGGCCGCGGCCATTTCCATTCGGTAAGACGGATATCCTTAGGAAGCTTTAGATCGATTTGAGTGGGGAGTCCCGCGTCCCCCGATGTCTTCCAATAAATATGCCAACCGGGAGGGATTTTGATTTGGAGAGCCAAAGAAAAAGTTTGGCCCGGGCTGACAGCTCCATAATTTGAAACGAGAGAACATTTGATATCCGGAGGGGTTTCCGCCAATCCAAGCGCGGGACCGCCCAATGCCCAAATCAAACAGACCCATAGAAGGAGCCGAGGCCGATAAAAATGATGGGGGGCTTTTGTCTTGGTCATAAGAAGATTCATTTTAGTTTCAATTAGTATTAATGGCTATGGAGGAGTTTAAGTTCCCGCATGGATACTTCCCAGTCGCCTTTGAGGTCGGGCCGAAGAATGATTCCTCTCTGGGCATGTTCAGCCGCCGCTTTCACATCGCCCGACAGCAAATTCATTTTGGCGATTTTTAAAAATACTTCTCCGGCGAAATCCGGCTTCATTCTCCCCTTCAGCGCATTTTTGTACGAAGCCTCTGCCGCGAGGGCCAATTTTGCAGAATCTGTTTTTGACCCGGCTTTTTCAGCCTTTTGTTGTTGTTCGAGCCCCAGACAAAACCATGCAAAGTAGTCATGGGGATCAACCTGGACAGCGTGGCTCCATAAACTGAGTTCCGTTTTCCATGCCGGAATATAGGTTTCCGTTTTCCATAGGAGGCCCAAAGTCCAAATGGAAAGAATTCCCAATAAAACAAATCTTAAGGCGCTTGTCTTAACCCTGAGGGCCAGCCATTCAATTGTTAATCCCACTCCGCATCCCGCAAAGACCATCATGGGATATAAAAACCGATCCGCAAAAATCGTCTGTAGGGGAATTAAACCCGAGGCAGGAATCCAGGAAATAATGAACAGAAGAAAAACCAGAGACACGCGCCAGGCTATTGTCCGGCAATAAATAATAACGCCGGAGCAGGCGATAAATAGAAATAATCCGCTCAAAAATCGGATGTCGGTGAGTTTTTGAGCGACAGGAAGAGAATAATTGGGGCTTAACACGGAAGGAAAAACGATGGTCGATAAATAAGTCGGAAAAGCAGCAAAAACCGTCAGCGTGTTTGTCAAAAAACCTCCTCCCCAAAACGCCGTTTGCTTGAAAACACCGAGAACTGAAAATCGGAGAATTAGATAAGCCCCGACGACAGAAGCAAATCCCAAATATTGAGGCCACAATAAGCTTTGAGGTGCGGTGTTTGGAGGGGAATTCAATTTGGAGTTCCGGAAACGTGAATGATAATAATCAATAAAAAATACGAGGACCGGAATACAAACGGCCGTTTCTCTAAAGAGCAGACCGCAAATGAAGCACCCGTAGGAGGAAATAAGATATTTTACTCGGCCGCCCTTACGAAACTCATTCCAACATAGAATGGTTAATAATATGAAGAAGAGCGAGAGAATATTGGACCGTTCAACCACCCACACAGCCGTTTCCACCTGAACCGGATGGATGAGAAATAAGCATCCCGCGGCAAAAGCCGCCAAAAGACTTAAGCCCAAAATTTCCGCCGCCAAAACCATAACCAAAAATCCATTCCAGCCATGAAACAATAGATTGATAAATCTAAAAGGGGCGGGATCTTTTCCCCAGAGCGCGCGCTCAAAGGCAAAGTTGAGCGCCATGAGAGGCCGGTATGTCTGCTTGTTCATGGCGGGTTCGGTGGATTGAATGTCCGGGTCTCGGAAAAAATCCAAGGGGTTGTGGATGCTTTCGACGAGAGCCGGGTTTTCTTTAATCCTCCAGAGATCGTCGTATACAAAGTCATAATTCAACGATCGGCCATAAACAATAAAGGAAAGTGCCGTAAAAATTCCAAGAAGGGTCCAACGATTTAGAAAAAAAGGTTTCATAACAGATGATTTTCTAAAAGCCAATCCAAGATGATTTTCGAAACGACGGTGTTTCCTTCCGGAGTATAGTGGCAATTGTCATAAAAAAGACGCAGGCTGCGCTGTTTCCTTAAGGGGGGGAGAAGATCCAAAAAAGGAATGCGGGCGGTTTCGCATAAATCCCTCAGCCGGTTTTGGGGATAGGAAATGAAGGGTGAATGAAATTGGGCGTAAACCTGAGCGTGTTCAGGAAGGGCCACGACGCAGAAATCGGTTCCCCGTTGGCGCGCCGTCTGGCCCATGCGGGCTATCTTTTCAAAAGAGCTTTGAAGGCTGTCTTCTTTCCAGGCATCCCCCCAATCATATTCCGCCAATGAAACCAGGCTGGTAAATTCCGCGGGATCGTTGATGAATTTCATCTCGTTATAGGTGTCGACCCACTGGAACCGTCGGCTGAAGGAGTCGGTGATGTTGATCTGGTGTTTGACTAGCGTCGTCCGAAATGAATTGTAGAGGAGCCCAACAAAATGGCTTTTTCTTAACCAGTTTTGCCGGTTAAACCAACGGATGACTGAATTTTTGTAAACAATTTCTTCCGGGAATCCGACGGAAGGCCTGTTGTCGTTTAAATACCAACAGAGGATAACGAGGTCGGGTTTGATTTTTAGGCCCGCACCATTGAGCAAAAGCTCTTCTTCCGAAAGTCCCACGTCTCCCACCCCGGCGTTCACCGCTTCATAGCGGCCGGGCTCTATTTTTTCAAGACTCCGTTCGACTTTTCTAACAAAAATCTCTTCTTCCGGGAGACGGCCCCCCAAAGTGATGGAGTCTCCTAAAAAAAGGATCCGAAAAACATCGGGAGATTTTTCGGTTTTAATTTCATTTCCCCGAAACCCCAAAGAGTTAATCCGGAACTCGGCATTTCCTTTGTCGTTCCAAAGCCTCTCATATCCAATTTTATTCGGGATGTGGCGGCGGATGCCCGCGGGATCGTAATAGTAATAAAGATCACTTTCAGAAAAGGTTAATTCCTGCAATTTTTTTTGAAACGTATGGCGGGCAATGAATTCACCCAAAAGAAAACCCACGGCCAAGATAAAAACAAAAATTAAAACTCGTTTTATAAAACGCATAAAATCCTCCAAAGCAAAGAGAACTATGGCAAAAAAACGCTTTTTCTCCAACCGGGAATCACAAAAACAAGAGCATTACCATCCGAATTTTAATCGGGACCATGCAAATTGACGGGGTGGGTCCATTGCATTATAATTCCGCGATGATTCCACTCTCAAAATCATGCCTTCTATGACCACCCTTTTTTCATCCCGACAAGTATTTTCCGGATTCAAAAAATTACGCAACCGAATCGAAGATTTAAGTTTTAGAAATTTTATTCTTCTCTCACCTTTTCTGTTGGCATATGCCTTGCGCGGAGCCAAAACCGGAATCACGCTTCTTCCTATTTTTCTTTTGACCGCGGGATTGTTTTTTTTCCTGAACCGCCGTCTTGAACCGCGGCCCGTGCCGGTCTCTGTTATATGGCCATTCGGCTTATTCCTTTTGTGGTGCTGGACGCCTTTAATCGGCAACGCCCCGCTGGATCATCACCTTTATGGCTTTTGCAGGCTTATCCTTTATATTTTATTTGGACTCCTCATTTTTCAATTCGGAGAAGATTCTTTTAAAAAGTCTTTTCAAAATGCCGTGATGATTGCGGGCATTTTAGAGGGATTCTCGATTATTTTCAGAAGATTTTTCTTTAATACACCCCAATTTTCCGGATATCTGGGCAATTCTTTGTATTCAAGCCCTCTATTGATCGGGGCTTTTTCTGTTGCATTTAAAAGATCGTGGGAAAAAAATTGGCTGTCATCAAAAATGTGGACAAATGCATTATTTGTTTTAATTCTTGCCGGTGCGGTGGTTTTAAATCAGTCCCGAGCGGGCTATCTGGCATTTGTGGTCGTCGCTCTTTTTATTCTTCCAAAAAAATATTTTTGGACAGGACTTTTCCTGACATTGATGGCGATCGTTTTTCTCGCTATCACTGAAAGTGATTTGATGCGCTTAATGGAATTGGATTCTAACGGATTTCGGTCAACGATAGACCGGCTGACCATCTGGCGGACGACGATAGATGCTATCCTCGCGCGCCCCTTAATAGGGGTTGGTCTCGGAAATTTCGAGGAAGCTTATCTTCGTTTCCAACATCCGTCCGGAGAGTTGCTTCCATACGGAAGGTCTACTATTTTTGCCCACAATGGAATTCTCCAGGTGGCGGCAGAGGTGGGACTTCCGGGCATCATATTTTTATTATGGGGTTTTTCTATTCTTTTCAAACGATCCCTTCCGTCTTTGCTAATTGAAAAACCACTTGTCTCTATTTTGGCCGCGATTTCAATCCAAGGACTTTTTAATTACACGGTTTTCCTCCCGTTCAGCGGTCTTTTATTTGCCGGGGCAGTCTCGTGCATGACTTTTGAATCTGTTCCCAAAGAAAAGACGGTTTCAGCTTCATCAAGAGGAATTTGCCTTGCAGGTATCTTGCTGGGGATTCTTTCGCTTTTTTTGGTGAGCTATTCTGTTTCCCAATTTTTTCAAAATAGAAAATGGTTAAAACTGGCCGTCCAAAGTTGTCCCATACGATCGGAAGGATGGTATGAATACGCCTTGGAAAATCTCCGTCAAAAGAAAGATGGAACGCCTTTTTTGTTGCAAGCTATAAGATGGGGGAAGACCAATTCTTTTTATTGGCAAAGATTGGCTCTTGCGCTTATTAATTATCATCCGGATGAAGAAGCCAGAATAGATGAAAGTTTTAAACGGGCCCAAGCCCTATCGCCTGTTCACGCTCCATTTTTTTTGGAGGAAGGAATCTACCGAATTAACAAGAGGGAGTGGGATAAGGCCGGTTGGCTTTTTGAAAAAGCGGCTGCCCTGGAACCACTCGCCCCGGCTCCCCATTTTGGGTTGGCAGTGAGTTATTTAAGACAAATGGATTATGTCTCTGCAAATAAAGAGCTTGATTCTGCTCGTCGCCTCAAAAAAGGTCAGCGCGTACTTGAAAAAGACGGTCAGTTTAGAGCTCTAATACAAACTGCGTATGGAAATTCGCTGTTTGGCATTAGTGAAGTTATGCTAGACCAAATTGAATTGGAAATAATAAAAGCCGGCCGGCAAAAGACTCTTAACTCTCCGCAGGTCTCTCCGTAGAAAGTTGACAGCCATGTTAATATATCTGCCTAGACAGATATATGAACGAGAAAAAACTGAATCTCCTATTCAAAGCCTTCGCGGATCCGAACCGCCTGAGAATATTGCATATCCTCACTCACGGCGAGCGGTGCGTCTGCGATCTCATGGCCGTTTTAAAGATGGGTCAATCCAAAGTGTCCCGGCATCTGGCATTCCTTCGCCGGGCGGAGCTCGTGAAGGCGCGGCGGGAGGGTTTGTGGATTCACTATTCCTTGAAAAAAGCCGGGTCCGCTGCGCATAAGAAGCTCCTCGCTTGTCTGGCCAGTTGTTTGGACGCCCCCGTCTTTGGCCGGGACATGGACTTTTTAGAAAAACTGGCGAAAAATAAAAAAGACCTCAGAGAAAAAAAGGGATGCTCAATATGAGCCCCAAAGTTTTATTTGTCTGTGTTGAAAATTCATGCCGGAGCCAGATGGCGGAGGGGTTCGCCCGCCTTCATGGAGACAATGTGGTTGAGGCATGGAGCGCGGGCTCAAAGCCCAGCGGAAAAATAAACGATACAGCCGTCCAGGTTATGAAAGAAAGAGGCGTGGATTTGACCCGGCAATCCTCCAAGGGCCTTCCGGATCTTCCGAAGGTGAAATGGGACTATGTATTCACAATGGGGTGCGGGGACGCCTGCCCCACCCTACCGGCCAAATTGAGAGAAGATTGGGCCATTCCAGATCCCAAAAATCTCTCCACCGATGAATTTCGACAAGTGCGCGACCAGATCGAGAAAAAAATATTGGATTTAATTCGCGAAATTAAAGGAGCCCCCCACGTTGACCAAACGAAAGAAAAAGTAAAAGAATTTGTCCGTGACCGATACGCAAAAATTGCCGGAGGGAAAAAACAGTCCTGTTGCGGGACAAAAGAAGATTCCTGTTGCGGGACAAAAGAAGATTCCTGTTGCGGCTCCCAAAACACAGAAACGTGTTGCTCTGATTCCAAATCACTTGGCTATTCGGTTGAAGAGTTGAAAGACGCCCCGGAGGGCGCCGATTTGGGTTTGGGCTGCGGGAATCCTCAAGCCATCGCCAACCTAAAGGCCGGCGAAGTTGTTTTGGATCTGGGGAGCGGCGCCGGGATTGATTGCTTTTTAGCGGCGAAGCGGGTTGGAGCCCAGGGTCATGTCATAGGTATTGATATGACCCATGAGATGCTCTCCAAAGCCCGCGAGAACGCCAAGAAAGGAAACTTCCCCAACACGGAATTCCGGCTGGGGGAAATTGAGCACCTGCCAGTGGCCGACAACTCAGTGGATGTCATTATTTCCAATTGCGTGGTCAATCTTTCGCCGGACAAACCACAGGTTTTCAAAGAAGCGTTTCGAGTTCTTAAATCGGGAGGACGGTTGGCTATTTCCGATGTAGTGGCAACGGCGGCTTTGCCGGAGGACGCAAAAAAGGATCTGGCCCTTTACGCCGGTTGCATGGCGGGCGCGGTGGCGATCCCGGAACTGGAGGCCATGCTCGCCTCGGCCGGATTTAAAGACGTCCGCATCCAACCGAAAGATTCCAGCCGCGAGTTTATTCGTGATTGGGCGCCGGGAAGGAAAATTGAAGATTATGTGGTCTCCGCCAACATCACGGGGCGAAAGGCGTGATTAAAAAACTTTCTTGCATCGATCGGTATCTCACCGCCTGGATATTGGGGGCGATGCTTTTGGGAGTGGGGCTCGGATATTTTTTCCCCGGAATCCCTTCGTTTGTCAACCAATTCCAGGCGGGCGCCACCAATATCCCGATTGCGGTGGGTCTTATTCTCATGATGTATCCGCCGCTCGCCAAAGTGAAATATGAAGAACTGGGAGACGTGTTTCGCAACAAGAAGGTCCTGGGACTTTCGCTTCTGCAGAATTGGGTGATTGGCCCATTGCTCATGTTTGGCCTGGCGGTTATTTTCCTCAAATATTATCCGGATTACATGGTGGGGCTCATCATGATAGGGCTCGCCCGATGCATCGCGATGGTGATTGTATGGAATGATCTGGCCAAAGGGGACACGGAATACGCGGCGGGACTGGTGGCCTTTAACAGCATTTTCCAAGTTCTTTTCTATAGTTTTTACGCTTACCTTTTAATTACAGTGATGTTGCCGCTTGTGGGGCTTTCGGGATCTGTGGTTAAAGTGAGCATGGGGCAAATCGCTCAAAGCGTTTTCATTTATCTTGGCATTCCATTCATTGCGGGCATGGTCACGCGGTTTTGGCTCATCAAATCAAAGGGGAAACAGTGGTATGAAAAATCCTTTGTGCCGGTCATTAGCCCTCTCACGCTCATTTCTCTATTGTTTACCATCGTGGTGATGTTCAGTTTGAAGGGCGAAATGATTGTGCGGATACCGTTTGACGTGGTTCGGATCGCCCTCCCTCTGCTTATTTATTTTGTGGTCATGTTTCTGGTGAGCTTTTTCATGGCTAAGAAAATGGGGGCCGATTATAAGAAGACCGCCACCCTTTCATTTACCGCCGCGAGCAACAATTTTGAGCTGGCGATCGCGGTGGCCGTGGCGGTTTTTGGAATTAATTCCGGCCAGGCATTCGCGGCTGTCATTGGTCCTTTGGTGGAGGTTCCGGCTCTCATTGGGCTCGTGAACGTGTCGCTTTATTTCAAACGGCGGTATTTTGACCTGCCGGCCGCGGAAAAATCCGCTTCTATATAGAAACCGGGGGGCTTTAAGTTTATGGATTGGAAAAAAGAATGGAAAATTCTGGCCGTGATGGGGGGGATATTCCTCGTTTGTTTTTATCTTCCAGTCGGGTCATTAAGATTTGACAGCGCGGTTTTGGAATCTTTTCATCTCGTGAAATGGTACGCGCGGGAACATGTCCTTCTCTGTCTCATTCCCGCTTTTTTTATCGCGGGGGCGATTTCTGTCTTTATCCAAAAGGAATCGGTCATGAAATATTTGGGGGCCAAAGCCAATAAAGTGATGGCGTATGGAGTCGCCTCAGTTTCCGGGACGATATTGGCTGTTTGCTCATGCACGGTGCTTCCTCTTTTCGCGGGGATCTATAAAATGGGTGCGGGATTGGGGCCGGCGAGCGCGTTTTTATATTCGGGTCCCGCCATCAACGTCCTGGCCATATTTCTCACGGCTCGCGTACTGGGGCTGGAAATGGGGCTGGCGAGGGTGATTGGCGCGGTGGCTTTCAGTATTCTCGTGGGGCTTCTGATGCATTTCATTTTTCGAAAAGAAGAAAAAGCCCGCTTGGAAGCGCAAGCTTTTCCGGCCGCCTCTCCCTCCCGGCCCCTTTGGCAAAACACGGTCTTTTTGGGGACGCTCGTGGCCATTCTTATTTTTGCCAATTGGGGACGGCCCGAAGAATTCCGAGGACCCTGGTTTGCGATTTTTTCGGCCAAGTGGAAACTCACGGGCCTTTCATCCGCCTTTCTGGGATGGATTTTGGTCCATTGGTTTGGATTAAGGCTCTGGAAAATGGGGGCGGTGGCTGTTCCGGTGGCCCTTTTGGCGCTTGTATTTCGGCGAGAGCCCTTGATTGGTTTTGGCGCCGGGATTATCGGACTCTCTTTTTTAACCAGCCGCGAATCAGGCGAGTTGGGAGAATGGTTTCACGCGTCGTGGGATTTTGCCAAACAAATAGCCCCTCTTTTGCTTATTGGGATTTTGGCGGCAGGCCTCCTTTTGGGAAGACCCGGACATGAAGGGCTCATCCCTTCCTCATGGATTACAAAGGCGGTTGGGGGGAATTCTCTCTGGGCTAATTTCCTGGCTTCCTTTTTAGGGGCGCTTATGTATTTTGCCACACTCACTGAAATTCCGATTCTGCACGGGCTTATGGGAAGCGGAATGGGAAAAGGCCCCGCATTGGCCCTCCTTTTGGCGGGGCCGGCGCTTTCTTTGCCGTCCATGTTGGTGTTAAGGAGCATTTTAGGGACAAAGAAGACCGCTGTTTTTGTCTCAATAGTGGTACTCATGGCGACATTCACGGGATTTTTTTATGGAGTGATTTTCTAACGAAGGAGAACTCGAATGACCAAAAAAATTCAGATTCTGGGATCAGGCTGTCCCAAATGCAAAAAGCTCGCCGAAGCAGCCGAGACCGCCGCGAAAGAGAGTGGAATTCCATACCAACTTGAGAAGGTAACCGACATTCAGAAAATTATGGAATTTGGCGTTATGATGACCCCGGCCCTGGTGGTGGACGGCCAAGTGAAAATAATGGGCCAGGTGCCGACGCCTGATCAAATAAAACCGTTATTGAAATAAGGGGGAAACATGAAACAAAAATGCGCGCAAATTAAAAAAACCTGGCTGTCCATTTTGGTCTTTTCTTTATTTTTTGGCACCTCGTTTTTAAACGCCGACGTCAAGAAATTAACCACCGCGAAACCCGGCAAGGAAGATCATAAAGTGGTCGTTTATTATTTTCATGGGAACGCCCGGTGCTTTTCATGCAAAAAAATTGAGGCATTCACCGCCGAATCAATGGAAACATTTTTCAAGGAAGATTTAAAAAATAAACGCGTCGAATTTCAGGTTATCAACGTGGACAAAAAAGAAAACGCGCACTTTATTCAAGATTACCAGCTCTACACCAAGTCCGTGATCGTGGCGGACATAGTGAAGGAAAAACAAATCCGTTGGAAGAATCTCGCTAAAATCTGGGAATTTCTTTCCGACAAAGAATCATTCGCAGCGTATATTAAAGAAGAGATCGCCGCCTACCAAAAGGAAAGTTAATGGGATTTGTCATGGCCGCGCTCGCCGCTGTTTGGCTGGGGATATTGACTTCAATGAGCCCCTGTCCCTTAGCCACCAACATCGCCGCGATTTCATTTATCGGCCGCCGCTTAGGAAATGTCCGGTTCATCCTTTTATCCGGTTTTTTATACGCCGCCGGCCGAACGCTGGCGTATGTGGGGCTGGGGATAATGCTCCTTTCGGGAATGTTGGCCGTTCCGGGGGTGGCGCTGGGTTTGCAAAAACACATGAATATCATCCTCGGGCCTTTATTGATGATCGCCGGCGTTTTGGTTCTGGGGGTCATCCCCCTCAATATTTCTTTTTCGAAGTTAATCGTCTATCTCCAAAATAAAGCGGACTCCTTGGGCCTGGGAGGTGCGTTTGTTTTGGGAATCCTTTTCGCGTTATCTTTCTGCCCTGTCTCGGCGGGGCTTTATTTCGGCAGTCTGATACCTCTTTCAATGACCCAGGGTTCGAAAATCATTTTTCCAGGCCTTTTTGGAATCGGAACGGCCATCCCAGTAATAGGTTTTGCCTTCGTTCTCTCTTTCGGCGCAAATACGATCAGCCGATGGTTTAACGCCGCCACCCAGTTCGAAAAATGGGCCCGCTGGGTCACCGCTACCATCTTCATGGGGGTCGGATTTTATTTCACCTGGGCCTATATTTTTAAATCCGGCAGGTAATAAATTTCGTCCGCAAATATGACTTTGCCGTCATTCCCGCAGGGAGGCCGAATCACAATGTCAAAAAAAGCTCGTTGTCCCTGAGATGACGAAGAGGTCCGTCACCCTGAGATGTCTCTGCTCAGGGTTTTGCTCAGGGCGATGCCGAGCAGAAACTTCTCGTGCCGAGCAGAAACTTCTCGGCATGACGAAGAGGTCCGTCGCCCTGAGATGTCTCTGCTCAGGGTTTTGCTCAGGGCGATGCCGAGCAGAAACATCTCGTGCCGAGCAGAAACTTCTCGGCATGACGAAGAGGTTCGTCGCCCTGAGATGTCTCTGCTCAGGGTTTTGCTCAGGGGCTCTGCTAAGGGGTGGGGCAAAAATCTTCGGGATTGGTAGAATCTCGGGCATGCTTTGGCCCTTCATGTTATCGCATCTTCTTTTTATCTCGCGCGACTGTAGCCGCGGATCATCTCAGCGGTCCCCGAAGCCAGGGGGGTCGCTTAGATGACCGACGTCTTCGCCCAAATCATCGACGCGATATTGCCGGTCGCACATCCGAAAAAACCTGGGGATCCAATTCGCGCCGAGCTCTTCAGCCTTGAAAGGTTGGAGCAGCACGCCGAAACATTGGCCGCCGCTCAGCGGGTGGTGAAGGGTTTTTTTCGCGGGATGCCAATTCTTCCCCGGGTCCGAAACAACTGGCGGGCTTTAAATAGTGCCCGACGCGGCATTGCCGCGGCTATCCGCGAGGAGCGCGCCATCACCCCGGGATCCGAATGGCTCGTGGACAACTTCCATATTGTTGAAGAACAGATCCGGGAAATTATCGACGACCTTCCCCCGGGCTTTTCCCGCGGACTCCCCAAAATTGCGGAAGGATTCCTAAAGAACGCTCCGCGCGTGTACGGCATTGCCTGGGCTTTCGTCGCGCACACCGACAGCCGGATCGATCCCGAGTGGCTGAACCGTTTTATCCGATCCTACCAACGGGTGGCTCCCCTCACCATCGGGGAAACCTGGGCGCTTCCCATCACTCTGCGGGTCGTCCTCGT
>JAKLIS010000080.1 GCA_022709485.1 Elusimicrobiota bacterium
TTCAATCCTTCCCGCCTTGGGCGGATTTTTAGTAGGGATAAGAACCCAGGACTTTTAAGGAAGAACATTTTTCCCTAAGGGCGGAGAGCGCTCTTTGTACATTTTTCTGAGACAAATGCCCTGAAAAATCGACAAAGAAAATGTATTCCCAGGCTTTTTTCTTGGTGGGCCGGGATTCAATCTTGGTCAAATTAAGGCCTTCACGCTGAAAAGGCTCAAGCATTTCATGAAGAGCGCCCACCTTATCTTTGAGCGAAAACATGATGGAGGTTTTATCCTTGCCGGAAGCCGGCGCGGCGGTTCGGCCGATGATCAAAAACCGGGTGGCGTTGTCTTTGGTGTCTTCTATTCGCTGAGCCACCAATTTTAAGTGATACATTTGCCCCGCCATCAGGGAGGCGATGGCCGCGTTGGAGGCGTCCAAAGTGGCTTTTAAGGCGGCATCGGATGTCGAAGCAGCCTCGGTCACCGCGGCTTTGGGCAAATGAGTGTCCAACCATTTCCGGCACTGCGCCAAGGCTTGGGGATGGGAATGCACGGTTTTAATTTCTTTGATATTCCCGGACAAATTGAACAGGTTTTGATTCACGGGCTCTTCCCGCTCGGCCACAATCAAAAGGTCGGATTCGAAAAACATATCCAGGGAATGGTTGACAATTCCTTCCGTCGAGTTCTCGATGGGCACAACCCCGAAATCCGCGCGTTTATGTTCCACCTCAAAGAACACGTCTTTAATGGAAGGAAGGGGGACGTATTGGCAGTTTCGTCCAAAATGTTTAAGCGCCGCCTGATGAGTGAAGGTAGCTTCGGGTCCAAAAAATGCAATCACAAATTTTTTCTGAATCGACCGGCAAGCCGTGAACACGGCTTGAAAGATATCATCAATCTCGTCTTCGCTTAGAGGGCCTTTGTTTTTTGAGATGAGACGCTCCAAAATTTTCCGCTCACGTTCGCCGGAAAAAATACTCACTTTTTCTTTTTCTTTAACTTTTCCGATTTTCTGGGCCACTTGGGCGCGGCGATTCAGTAAAGAAAGAAGCTCATCATCGACGGTATCGATGGCTTTTCGCAATGATTCTAATGATTCCAGGCTCATAAGTGGGCTGATTTTAACCTATTTCAAAGGAGGTTTGTATTTGACTAATTTGGCTTCGAAAGACCCTATCATGACCTGCGAGCTCAGAAGCACCGGCATTTTCCTTTCGTCGTCGGTGAGCCAAATATGCATCTTCCCCCCCCGCGCCTTAAAAATGGCATCGCCCATGATATAGGGAGCCACCCGTATGCACTTGAATTCCCCGGCCGGAACTTTAACCTTATGGGTTTTCGAATGGACAACCACTTTCAAGGGATGGACCCCATCGTCTGAAAATACCTCAATGAGGTATTCCTTCCCTCGTTCAAGAGGCAAAGTCCTCACATAGTACAAAGTCGCCAGGATGTCTAAGACGGGCCGGCTTATAAACCCCTCTTCGGTGCGGGTCTTTCCCTTATATTTCTTTTCAAAAAAATATTTCCCGGATTTGTAATCAATGGCGGTATTCCGGATGACTTTATATTTGCCTTCACGAAGATTTTGGTGAAAATTGATGGAGGCAAAAGATTCCTTATCCACTCTGGACCCGTTAAAATCCCGAACTTTAAAAATATGGTCAAAAAAATCATTTGTTCGGGCATTTGAATTAATATTAATGGTGTGACGCCCGTCAACAACGGGTCCCTCCTCCAATTTTAAGTCGGCCTTCCCCGCGTTCACAAATTCGTAACCGATTTCAAACGAAAGTTCCTCCCCCACATCAAAGGCTTTGAACTCAAAAGGAGGTAAAAATATCGGAAGGGTTGTAGACATGTCCATATGATATGGAGTGGTGGAGAGGTTGTGGATTTGAAAAGGGAGCGGGGATGGAGTGGGCGCTGTCTCAGTGGAGACGGCGGGAAGTTCGGCATGAATCAAACCGGACCCTCCTAAAAGTGAGATAAAAAAGCACGCGCCGATCCCCATTTGCTTAAATCGTTTCTTCACGGATTAATCTCCAATTTATGCGACTCTCCGCGGATTTCTCTTATATTCAAATCAAAGGGAGCGCGAGAATATGCCATCAAAGGGACTTTAAAATCGGTGGCAGCGCGGAAGAAAAAGGAGGGCAAGGGAATTCTAAAAATCTTTATCCCTTTCAATTGGGTAAAAAAGAAGCGATCTCGGACGAATGCGGCCAATTTTATCTCCAAAGGAATTCCGCGAACGGTGCCCGAAAGTTTCACAAGCGAATCTTGAAATTCGAGATTTAAATCTTTGAGTCCTTTTGTCTTGGCTTGCAAATATTCTACGAGCGGTTCCACATTGAGTTCCGCCTTGGGATCTAATTTATCCAGTTTTAAAAGCTGGATCTCCTGGAAATTGAGAAAAAGAGGGAGATTGATCTGCGGATTAACCAAATGTAAAACCACTTTCTCCAAAGTGACTCCCTTATAAACGACTTCCCGGCATTCCATCCGCAAATCACGAAGTTGTCCCCGGCCCATATCCGCTGACGATCCTCCGATGGCTTTGAATTTAACTCCTTTGGCGACAATATTGGGGAGAACAAGCTCCTTGAGTTCAATATTGAAAAGGTCCATCCCCGCTGTTTTCACAGGAACGGGATCACAAATAAAAAGAACGGCTTCTGAATTATCCGGCAAAGGCCATCGGGCCGCCTCTTTATAGACTTGCTTAAACCAGGAACCAGGATCGTTGATAAAACGAGAACACATTTCCGCGGTTTCCGTCGAATTTGGAGGGCCTAAATCTCCCGTTTTTAATAAGACAAAATCATACAATTCAAATGTTCTCTTTTTGGAAGGACCCTTGAACGCAAATGAATCCGCTTTTTCAAGGCGACGAATCACATTCAAGGGCGTGCTGTGAAAAAATGGCGCGTTGGAAATCGTCAACACCCGTGAAAAGCGGCCGTCCGGCCCCTTCAATTCCAAAATCTTTTTGATGATGGGCCGAATAGGCCATTGTCCCTTGTAAACTTCCTGGCGAGATAAGACGGGCGCTTGAAAGATTTTTGTTTTAATGACCCAAGAAGGTCCCGGGATAAAATGGACCAATAGAAAATAAAAGCACGTTAAAGCGATAACCGAGACAAAATGCATCCGCCTTTCTCCCGATAGCCACGCCGCAGATAAAACCGCCGCCGCAGGGAGCCCCGGCATGGTGTAGCGTAAATTGTGATTGGTGATTAGGCTAAAAAGGAAAATGGGTCCGACAAACCATAGAAAAACGGGCGTCAATTTAGGCCGCCAAAAAATGGCCGCTAACCCCGGGATGAGGAGTAGCACAAAGACCAAATCCATTTGATGTAGAAGCGCCGCCACATACCAGAGGAACCTGAAACCCGGAGGCAAAGGAATCTCCGCCGCGGGCGAGGAATCCGCCACAGAGACGACGCGTTTAAGGACCGGAATCCAATTAGCTGAATACCAAGGCCCCGCCACCGCGAGAAAAATTAAACATGCCGCTAAGGGCCCTTTCCATGTTTTTTTCCGAAGGCAAACCCACAAGGAAAATAATGCGGGGATAAGCAAATAACCCGGAGCGGGCCACTTCGTGAGCCACGCCAAAGCCGCCCCCAGGCCAAAACCAGCGCTCCATCCGATTTTGGATAGATTGTCTGAACGAATAAGGCACAACATGGCGAATGTGACCCAGGCCGAAAGAGCGACGTCCAAAATATTCAGCCGGGCCATTTGGACAAATATCGGATAACAGCTCACAAGAAAAGCGGACGTCAGCGCGGCCCACCGCCCCATCAAAAAATCCGATATCATGAAAACGCAAACAATCAGTAACGCCAGGTAGAAAAAGTTAACCACCGCTCCCGCGTCCGCCACGTCAACCGTCCAATTTAAAACCAAGGCCAGCGGCAGGTGATACAACGGCGGATAATTAAACACGGCGGGTTTAAATAGGGCGGAAAATCCTTCTTCACCGAATTGTTCCCGATAATCCATCGCAATGGTGGTGTGCACGGATTCGTCCCATGCCAAAGGGCGCTCGTCTTTGTGGGTCCAGAGGATGAGAACCAAAGCGTTCAAAAGCAAAATACCCATTAAGGCCAAAAACCATCCGGCAGACGTTTGGAATTCGTTATTTTTCATTCTCTATAATCCATTTGGCCGCTGTAAATAAATCGCGCGAGACATGCGAATTTTTTCCAATTCCTTTAAGCGCCTCTTTTCCGGCGCCCGTTAACACCAAAACTCCTCTGGCTCCGATATTGGCGGCCAATTCAAGGTCTCTTTTTTGATCACCCACCACATAGGACTTCTTCAAATCCAAATGGAGCTGGCTCGCGGCCATTTCCGCCAATCCCGGGTTCGGTTTCCGGCATTTGCATCCCGCATCCGGCAAATGAGGGCAAAAATAAAATCCATCCAGCCTTGCGTTCCGTTTGGTAAATATCTTCTGAAGTCTGTCATGGATTTTTTTAACCGTTTGAGCGGTAAAAAAACCCCTCCCCACACCCGACTGATTGGATATCAAGACAAGCTTGAAGCCGGCCCTTTTAAGCCACACCAAACCTTTGAGCGCAGAGGGGTAAATCTTTAGGTTTTTCTCGGTGGCCAAATAACCGCGTTCCCGTAAGATGGTGCCGTCCCTATCTAAAAAAACGGCCCGGGCTTTTTTTCTGGTTTTTTTAATTTTTTCCTCCGTAACAATTCAATCTGGAAAAGGCTTCTATCGTTCCTAAAAAGGCCCAAAAAATACTGGCCACTTCAACGTCATTTAACCAGGATTCAGTAAGTCCAGCAATCATAAAGGCCACAAAGATTCCCACCACTCGCCATTGCAAACTCTTATTTAAGTTTCTAATCCATATTACAACGACGGTAAAAATCCATAAAAGCAGGCCCAATCCCACCAGTCCCCTTTCCGCGGCCGACTGAATAAAAATGTTGTGAGTTTCAGACCATTTATGTTTCGGGCCATAAGGATCATTGGGGATTTGGATGGACACTTTCCTCACCCCCACGCCTAAAAATGGTTTTTGACGAATAATCTCGGCTGCTTTGAGCCAAATAGAGGTTCTAATAGACTTGGATAGCTGCGCGTCTCGGGGGCCGGCGGAATTTGAAAAAATGGTCGCCGCCCGGCCTCGAAGCGACGGAGAAAATGACATAAAAGCCAAACATAAAGCGATCACGGCCAATAACCTGAGTTTCGGAGTTTCCCTCCAGAAAAACACGGTGATAGTCACTATCCCCAAGGCCAATCCCAACCATATTCCGCGCCCCTGAGAAGCCAGAAGACCTCCCGCCGTTAACAATAAACCCATCATTAGCAAAAAAGAAGAAAGCTTAGGTTTTATCCTGCTGTCCCATCCTTCTCTCGAAATAGTCAAAAAAATAAAGAAGGCCGGCATGAGAGTTTCTGCGTATGTTAAGGGGTGGCTTCGGGACGCAACGGCCCGCTCCATGCGCGAGGCCAATTCATTGACAAGCCAGGAAGGCCAACGGGAATAAAATTCAGGAACATGGTAAGTTTGGAGGGTGGGGTTGTAGATAATTCCAGAATACCCCTGTAATATCCCCCAGAGGCCGGCGAAAGCCGCGGCCGCGCAAAAACCGATGATGGTTTTCTTTAAATCTGAGGGCGAAACAAAATGCGCAAAAAGGAAAAAGAACAGGATCCCGTCTTGGGCCTTTATTGCTTTGGCCCATCCGCCCCATTGGTTGAGCAAAGTGGTCAATGCGCCCCACAGAACATAGGCAAGGAGGGGCAGATCCAATGAGGAAAATTTGAGATGACCGCCGTATTCTTTATCTTTCCATCGACGGAAAAAGAAATAGGCCAAGGCCAGGCCGCCAAAAATATATGTTCCCGAAATTGACAAACAAAGGCTGGCACCCAACCCCGCAAAGATAAAATGGCGGACTTTGTTCATAAACCCATCGCCAGCGCCGCTTCCACCACTTCCAAGACCGGCAGATTCGAAATGGGATTGTCCCGAAGCCACTTAATTTTACTGGGCCCCAAAGGTTTGTATCTGGCGGGATCGCTGGGCCCAAAAAGAACAACGACCGGAACCCCCATGCCCGCCGCCAAATGTCCGGGTCCGGAGTCCGAACCCATAAAAAGAGAGGCTTGAGAAAATATTCCCTTGAGCCCGCTTAAACCAATTTCGACAAAACCGGAAATATTATCTCCGATTAATTTTTGAAAAGGCAAAACGGTTTCCTTTTCTTTTCCGACAGAGATAATGGCAAACCGCACCTCCGGACGAGCTTGACTAATGGCGCGGATACATTCCAACCATTTTTCCAGAGGCCAATTTCGAATCTTATTCCCTGTGATAAGATGCACAACGACGACGGGGTTTTTCTCCCAGCCCATCTTCCGGCGCCATAATTGACCAAAGTGAATGTCCGGCTCTCCAAGCGTTATTTCGGGAAGATATTTTCTCGAATCGATGGGACCTTCTCCCAAGAATGCGCCCAAAAGATTCAAATGATCCTCCGAAAAATGACAGGGCGTTTCGGGCAAATTG
>JAKLIS010000081.1 GCA_022709485.1 Elusimicrobiota bacterium
TGGTGGGTTTGAGGGACATCCCAAACTTTTCTTTGAAGACGCGGTTTAAAAGGGAGGTGACGTGCCGGTGGTCGCGCAAATTATCCGCCGAGCGGCCGAAAAGCGGGATGGCGGAGGTCCCGGTCGCGTGGATGTTTGATTTGGAAATATTTTTGAGCTCCACCATCATAATTTCGACGGGAGATTCTTCCCATGGGCTGAAGTTTAAAACCTCGGCTTGAAGTCCCAACTTTTTATTTGTGCGTGTGACCTTGTGCCAGAGAAGGCCCGCTTCCAATGTGGTTTCTTCGGGGCCAAAGGCTCCCGCCCGCTGCCAGACAGAGCCGCCATTGACCGACCACAAAACATTTTTCCCGAGCGCGGAACTCGTTTTAGCCGATTTGGATTTTTTGGGAGGATTTTCCTGGGGTTCCGACGGACCCAATTGGATCCAGAAATTTCGGGCGGCGCGCGTGAGATGCAGGTCCTCGCGCGAAAGAGGCGGGGTCAGAAAGTCGTGTTGATCGAGTTTGACGTCCCCTTTGAGTTCAGGGGTGATGGCGGAGAGAAGCCCCGCTTCGTTGACCAGCGGAAAATAAAGGCCGTGGACTTTTTCAGGCGCTTCCGCCCGAAAACTTCCATGTTCATCCGTAAAATCGTAAAGGTTCCCGTCTTTCATGATTGGCCCGCCAAAAGAAAAGCAATTTACCAATTTTATGCACCGCTGTGGGTTCGAACCTTTCAGAGACATTCTTTCCTCTTATGTTGAAAATCCCCCGCAACGGAGCCAAACTGATAGCTGTCAAAAAACGCAGCAGGAGATATGTGACGACAATACAAGCACAAAACGTGGCGTCTTCAATTGGAGGTGACATGAAGAACTTATTGTTTTTCATTGCAATGCTAGTGTGTTTGTCTGTTCTAGCCATGGGAGAAGACAGAAGGGATGGAAATTTCTGGCGCGAATTAAATGAAGACGATCGAGCGATGTACATCATCGGGATTTACGACGGCATTAGCATTGGACACAACTTCTCATATTGGGGAAACGTTAAGGATAAGCAAGCATTTAAGAAGTTTCTTGAGGTGGACACATTTAACGAGTATTTCGATAAATATTTGACCAATACGCGAAGCGATCAGGTCGTGGATGGTCTCAACGAATTATACACAGACTTTCGCAATCGAAAGATTAAGATTATGGACGCAGTCTGGTTGGTCCTATATCAGATTGCAGGGGCTTCTGAATCTGAGATGGCATCAATTTTGAAGAATTACAGAAAAAATCGTGCCGAATGAGATGAACATGAGAGTAAAGGGAGCGATTCAAGATTGGCCTACGCTAAAGTGGGATGGGAAATTTGCCCGGTTCGTTAGTCGCATGGACTCAATACGATATACCGCGAAGGTTGGCCAATGATTCGAACGTCTGAAGAACTCAAAAAAGCGGCAGCGAATGTGAGTGCTTTACTCCAAGACATGCAAAACTATTTGGGGCGAAAGAATGATCCAAATGCGAAATTTAAGTTCCCACGCGGGTTTTTTACTTCTGCGAGCGAAATAAGGGATTGGTTCTCATTTGTCAATAATGAGACGATAAGGAGCAACCTCAGCTATGCTGTAATGTACATCGACCTCTTGACTTGGCTAGTAATTCGAACTGATCTGGTCGCAGCTCCACTCGACATGGTTACAAAGAACGGTATCTGCGTATTGGGTGAGCTGTGTGAAACGTTGACCCATTACGTGTTGGTTCCGAAGTACATGGGGAAGGGAAACAAGAAGAACAATTTTCGAGGTCGGACAGACAAACTTGTCGAGCTCGGTGTAATTTCCAAACCACTCAAGGACGACATCGATTGGATATGGCAAGTTCGAGAAAAGGTTCACATTTTTCTCGTCGGCCATTTAGAGTGGTCTCACTACACTAAAAAAGATTTCAACCGTGCATTACGCACGTTCACCAAGTTACGCGACGAGTTGGAGGCATCGAAGGGAATCGAATGGCTTTAAGTCGCGGTATAACCATCCTTTGCCGCCGGATCACCGACGGCGATCGGGGAATCCGGTGCCGGAGTTGCAAGATTGTATGCCTATGTACTTGAGGCGGATACTTTTACCTGTTTCCACCTACTTGGCACCGCTTGGGTCGTCACAACAAGAAGGGGCGGGGGTTCGGTGAAATGTTTGGTATCTGTGCAAAGTGCATTTCGTCTTCAATGTAATCCGGTGCCGGTCCTGAAAGATTGCAAGTTGAAAAAGAAATCGCACCCCGCTCGGTATCTTTTAATCCTGTAATCTTGCAGAACCTACCATTGACCTCGCCTATGCCGCGAAACGGTGCAAAATTTCGGCCACCAATTTTTGATAGGGGACACCAAGTTTATTGGCTTTGTCCTGTATATTTTTTAAGTCAAAGCGATTAATGCGAATGTTTAAAACCGCGTCTTTTTTTCTCCGCTCAATTGCTTCGGCAATCTCCGCCAATTCCGCGTGGCTAACCGGTTTAAATTCGCCTCGAATTAATGCTTTTTCGATGGCTTTTTCATTTTTTGATAATTTTTTCATCATAAGCTCCTTTTTTCCATATTCGAGTGTATTTCCGACTTGGGAATAATGTTTTTAAATAAATTTCGTTTCCTTTTTGAACATATGGAACAACCCAAATATAATTATTGTGCTCAAAAAGAAGTAACTTTTGGTTCGTCCGTTTTGGGTGCTGGAGCGCCATAACGAATTCCGACTGAATGATTTCTTCGAAGGAGACGCCGCGTTCTCTCTTAAGTTTCTTGCTCTTTTCGAGGTCCCACCGAAAATCTCGCATAAAAGAATTGTACTACATATGTATATACATAATCAAAGGGCGCGATATACCAAACCACGGGTGTTGCCTGATTGTATGCTGAGAAAAAAATCGGACCCCGTTCCTCGTATCTTTTAATCCTGTAATATTGCAGGAGTAATGTGCAGCATAACGCATATAAATAATGGAGGAATTTAACTTGATGAAGCGCCCGCTTTGCTTGTTTACGTTCTTTTTTGTGCTTTCTTTATGCGGTTGTTACACTGCAAACAAGGTTGAATACCCGGCTGATTTCTGGCCTGATTTTAAATCGACGCGAACCGGGGAATGTGTAAACCTATCTGGGAAATACAACGTTGAGAGTTGCGACGTGAACGAATATTCCGCCATTTCTCATAGGGGAGAATTAAACTTTCCCCCGGGTTTCAATTCATCATCCAATAGCATTGTCACCATTGAACAAACTGGTTGTGAAAAAATCACCATCAAATATGTGGATAGATTCGGTCACACAAGAAAGAATTTTATTTCGAAAGAACGGAATCAATTGGCCTGGGACGGTAAAAGAAACTTATTCAAATATAACGTGGTTGATAAAGAGCCGGATGGATTCACACCCAAAAAACTATCCGGTTACCATTACGGCTTTCTCGGCCTGGGAAAAGACAACTCTCTTTTATCCGAAGAAAAATGGGACGGTTGGTATTTTTTCTTTTATCCCGGAAGGTCTTATAATAATCAAAGATGCCGCTTCGCCAGAAGCAAGGGCGATGGATCGCCTAGCAATCCAGGAATCAAGGTCATTAAGGTGACCTTTACCACCGGAATTGACAAGGCCGATAAACCAATTGATGATTTGGAACGGGTCTCTTTTTCACGAAAAAATATTTTTGCGCACATCAGCTTGGAAATTCCCGTTCTTGATACCTACCAATTTATAGGGAAATTTTATGATGCTGCCGGGAAACCCGTACTTGACCACGAGATGGGAATGCGCCCGAAAGAATCGTTATGGAATATATGGTTTTTTCACGAGTTCGACAAAACGGTTGATACTCCTGGAAAATGGAAGTTTTCTCTTTTCGTTGACGGGAAAGAGCTTACTCAGGTTTCCTTTGACGTAGACGCCCAGTAAGCCGGCGCCCAACCAGCCTTTTATCAACCCGGTGCCGGTCCTGCAAGGGTGGCAGGTTGAGAAAGGAATCGCACCCCCTTTCCTTCGCTTCCTATTCATCTTGCAATCTTGTATGCCTATGTACTTGAGGCGGATGATAAATGCTAAACATGTCTTCAAATGAAGACGAAATGCAATTCGCAAGGATATCCAACATTTCCCCAAACTCTGAATGAGTTTCAAAGACGTTTTGCGACTGAAAAGTCATTTCTGGTGGCGCCACGCAAACAGAATGGAGAGAATGTATCCGCCTCAAGTACATAGGCATACAATCTTACAGCACCGGCACCCAATCCCCTAAAAGCAAGGAGTGTTGAATGATCTGTCCGAAATGCCGTGGAATGTTCCGCGATGGATTTTTTATCTGCGCGGATTGCCAGGTTCCCCTGGTTGACACACTGGTTTCACCCCCCTTATCCGACACAACAGAAAAAATTTCAGAACCTGAACCGGCTAACTCTGAAGTTTTCCCAAATGATACGCAAACCTCTTTACCAATTCCCGAAGGCGATCCCGAGGTCATCTTTCAAGCGGAAAGCGTCATGGAAGCCAACATGGCGATAGGGTTCCTTCAATCCAACGGGATCGCCGCTTTCCTTTTTGACACTGTAATAGGAGACGTCAAACCGCTTATGACGCGCGCCATGGGCGGGGTTCGCGTGGCGGTGGCCTCCTCTCAAGCGCAATTGGCGAGAGAACTATTAAAACAACAAGGAGCCATTGATATTCCTCCCCCATCACCGGAAGAGCCTTCCCATAATCAAGAGCCATCGCCTGAAAAAAATCTTGTTTGTTCTCATTGCCGAAATATTAACCTGCCGGACGCGAATTTCTGCGATGAGTGCGGGAAGGAACTTAAGTAGGTAAAACTGGACCCCTGCAGTACCGGCACCTTATTACCTTATAACTCAACTTCTAATTAATGACCGCCACTTTTTTGACTTGAGGTTTCCGCCCGCTGTTTTTCTCATCAATCACCACAAGATAAATCCCGGAAGCGATAGTGTTTTGGCTGTCATTCCTTCCGTCCCAGGGGGTGATGTGGAAACCCGCGGGCCTAGTGTCATTCATCAGGTTCCGAACCAGTTGTCCATGAATGTTGTAGATTTTTATTTCGACCAGGCTGTTGCATGAAATCTCGTAGGCAATATTTACAGATTCATTATTTTTCGCGTTGAAAAAAGTTTTTTCCAAACCGACATTGCTAGGGGTTACCCCACCCATTACTGAGATATTAATGACATCTTTGGCGGTGGCGTTCTCACCTACCGCGGCTGTTAATTGGAGTGAATAATAACCAGGTTTTTTAAATGTCGCCCGGGTGGCCGCCGCGTTAGAAGTCTCTATTTCAACTTGGGAGGAGTCCCCGGCGATTACCAACCATTGATATTTAATCTGGGTATTTAAATTCGGTAGAGATTCGGATAATAACCCGTTCAAAGATATAGATTCGCCAATCTTTGCGACCTGGTCATCCCCCGCGTTTAACGCGGGCATTGGAATTACTTTAATGATGATGGAATCTTGCGCGCTTTCATCTATTCCGGTAACGAGGAGCTTAAAATTATAGTCACCAGGTTTTTGGAAATTCACAATGGTTTCAAATTGAGTTTTTTCAACCACCTCAATATTTTCTTTCCCCACTAGTGGTTCCCATGAAATGTTTTCATTTGAAGATTGGGCGTTCCCAATTAACACCGTCCCGAACAATCGGGCGCGATTAGGCCAAATGATGATGTTAGAGTTGTCTTCAGTTTTGACTAATAAAGAATCCCCTATTTCAGTTTGGACATTGATGAATACAGTTTTGGGCCCCGCCGTTAACACCCCATCCGATGCCGAGAATTTAAATTGGTCGGGACCGCTGTAATCTGGGTTGGGAAAATAAATCGCTTGGTTATTTGAAGCCTCATGATTCAGTATCTGTTGGACCATCGTCGCGTCTACCGCGCTAATAACCCCATCTTGGTCCATGTCACCACGCAGCGCAAATTCTGGGTTGAGGGTTCCACCGGCATTTAAATTGTTGATAATTATCAGTAAATCAATCGGGGTAATAAATCCATCGCTGTTTACATCCCCCATAAAGTAGCGCCGACCGTGTAGCGGCCCCGTGATAAAAGAATAGGTAACGATTTTACCGTCAGAGTCTGTATCCTCTCCCAAAGAAAATATTTTGGGAGAATTTCTTTTAATTGCGACATTGATATCGTTGATAATGGGAGGATCGTTGACGTTATTAATAGTGAACGCCGCCGTTGATGAACCCGCCGCCCCTCCCGGATCCGTCGCCGTGAAAGTGATGACCTCCGTCCCAAACCAAGAAGACGATGAAACTGAAATATTCGCCACCCCGTTAACCACCGACACTTTCAGCGCCGCGTTCCCCCCAAAGGACCATTTCGCCTGGCTATCGCTATTGTCAACGTCTGTAACTAGGGTGTCGAGAACTATCGGCTCAAACGCCTCCCCTTCCTTCACCGCTTGGTCCGGAATGGCCGCCACCACCGGAGCGTCGTTAACCTGAATAACCGTGATGAATACTGTTTTGGGCCCCGCCGTTAACACCCCATCCGAT
>JAKLIS010000082.1 GCA_022709485.1 Elusimicrobiota bacterium
AAACAAATTGAGCCAAGTTTTTGGCTTGGCGTTAAATCAGAATACCCGCACGGTTCGCGCCGGCGTCTCCTATGATTCTATGGGTCGTCTTATTGGCTATTCCGACACCATCACCGATGGCTCCGCCCTCACCAAAACCATTTCCTGGCGCGGCCTTGAGTTCAATAACCTTGGTTACCTTCAGTCCAAAAGCGAAGAAACCCGAACCGCCGGCGAAGATCCCGTCACCGGCCAGGGGCTTACCACCATTTCCCGAACGGATCAAAATGAAATGCAATACGACGTCTTGGGGCGGTTATCCGGATTTGAGGAAAAGACAAACTCTTCTGGCGCGGGATCTTCTTGGAGAAGGTGGCAGGGCCTGTCCTTTGGCGCGCTCGGCCAAGCCATTCACACAAAGGAATCAGGACATTCCGATTTGGAAGGGAATTGGCACCGAGACACATCCATCGAGAAAATGGATTCCCAAGGCCGGGCGATTTTAACGCATTCAGTCGCGGATTCTTCCACCGCCGGGTCCTCCGACATCTGGACCGCTTCCCACCGAGAGAACGGCGAGTCCGGGTTCAATCGGCTGGGACAATCCATCTATCAAAAAGAGTGGGGAACCCGGAGCGGAGTGGGGACGTTCTCTCGCACCTTTGAATTTGGCTTTGATGATTCTTATGACCTTCAAGGCCGCCAGAATCACGGAATCGAGACGCTCCAGACCGATGCCGGAATGACCATCACTGAGATTTCCGGCCAAACGTATAACGCTCTCAATCAACTGACGAATAAAATATCCCGCAACACGGAAATCTTTTCGGGGGAACCGCAGAAAAATTCAGATCTTGTTTGGGAAGGGACATATGATGAAGAGGGACGCCAGCTGGGGTTTTCTACTCACAAACTGGGACGAATATTAAATGAGGATGGTTCTCTTATCGGTTTGGAAAATGAAGACGTCTCGCGATCCGGTATTCAGTACAACGAAAAAGGCCAAGCCGTCGCGTATGATGAAGAGACGTCGCGAAAGCTCACCGATGCGGCTGGACTTCTCATCCAAGACAATCAGAGTTCCGTGTCACAGCGAAACGTTCAATTCAATGACGCCGGGCAGATGACGCGTTATGAGCAAACCGGAAACCGGGACGGGGCGGCTTTCAATGAAACTTACGAGGCCTCGGTTTTTTCTCCTTCCGGTGTTGCTTTGGTTTGGACCAAATACGGAACGGATGAATCCAAGGGGCCGTATCAAATCAACCAGACGTCCGGAGAGATTAACGACAAAGGTCAATTCACCCAATACACGCAGATAGGGGTGTCCGGCGGGCAAGTCTTCAATAAAAAGGTCACAGGAATTATTTACGATTCCAAAGGCCGAGTCTCAACTCAACAAGAAGCGGGAGAGAATGATTCCGGACAATATAGATTCCTTCAAACCTTAAGTTACGACGCTTTTGGCCGGCATTTAACCTCCAAAGAATCGGGAGTGGACGCGCAAGGGGAATTTACCAATGAATCCGGTGACTTTAAATATGACTTGCATGGTCAGGCCGTTTCCAAAACCGTTGTTCGAACGGATTCATTTAAACAGCGAACCGTGGGCACATGGACGGGGGAATATGATGAAGGAGGCCGCCTTATAAAAACCGTCGATGATGAAGAAACGGTGGACGCGGCAGGGGTTTTTGTGTCCCGGGCCCATCGCGCATGGGAGGCCGTGGAATTTTTTGGAGACAGCCTTCTGAAGGAAGGAAAAACCGTGGCGGTTACGGAAAAGGCGGGAGAAGAAAAAGAAACCATCACTTCCACGCATATCAATAAAGAAATCGACCCGGACGGAGTTGTCTCGGCGGCCTGGGATAAGGTCCAAACGGTTTTGGAATCCAATGGGATCCGCACGGAGACCGAGCAGATCGCGGAAAAATCACAAATGACGCGCTACACCGCGGAAGACGAAGCGGCCAATGCGGCGCATCGGGCGGGACGGCTTAAAGATTATGAAGAAAAGCTGACCCGGTCCGAGACCTCGCTTCCCACCTACACATTCGTCTCTGACATTGAATATGACGCCGCGGGCCAAATTTCAAAGGAGGTCCGAGCCAATATAACTTCCAATATTCTGGATAAAACATTGGACGCGGTGGGCGGGGTGGCGGCCGCTATTTTTGCTTTCTTGAGGAACGCGGCGGTGCGCCTGATTCAAGGGTTGAGGAATCTTTTGTCCGGAAAGGGGGAAGAAGATCGGGTCCCATCAAACGAGATGAATATTTCCCTTCCATTGGCTCAGCAGATCTTGAACCCCGCGGATTACACGCTGGACATCGTTGAACGTACCAATGGAATAAAAGACGATCACGGCCGGTTGATGGAGTGGAAGGAGTCCTCTCGTTCAAGTGCGGCCCCTGGAAAACTGGTAACTGCGGATGTGAAAGTCAAATATAAAGGCGCGGGATCCGAAATTGAAGAATACCTCGCCGTGAACACGGAGAATCTGGGTCGGATCGTCAAAAAATCAAAAATTCTGCAAAATAACTATAAATACGCCGGCGGCCGGATGGTTTCTTATGACGGAGAAATTTCAGAAACAGAAATGGATACTTGGCGCTTAAAGCCTCTTTCCACTGGTTTTCGTAAATTTACTGAAGCCACCGAAAAATTTGACGAATTTGGACGGGGTGTCGACACCATCCGAACTACCACCGAAGATTTCCTCTCCCCTGATCTCACCCGGGTCGAAAAATCTCATATGGAATATGACGCGGCGGGTCGTGTGGCCAAGCGCACCGGAGAGATTCGCGAAACCGCGAAAGATGATTCTCTCAATTCGGTTTCTTCTTTCGTTGAAGAGAATTCATTTTCCGCCTCGGGTCAGTTGACTTCCGTCCATCGGCGAAGCGTCGCGGGGAGCGCCCCGGATAAAACCGTCGATACCGTAACGGGGTTTTCCAACTTTGACGAATATGGCCGGGCCCAGCGGACCACAACCACCACACGGAATGATTTTTCCGATGGGTCATCGTCCACGCCCGAAACAGTGACCGATGACATTAAAGCCTTTGGGCCCAACGGCCAGGCGGCCCGGTTCACCCGGACCATTACAACCGACACAGATGAAGCCTCCACCAGCAAAACCCAAACCCTGACCCAAAAATTTGACGAGTGGGGCCGTGTCATTCAAACCGAAGGCGCGGTAACGGAAGAGAAAAAGTCCCACGATGGGTTGCTTTACGAGCATCATTCCTACCGGCTTTTACTGGAAACCTTGGCCTTTAACCGATTGGGGCAAGCGGTCATCACGGCTCAAACCAAAAGCCAGGACGCGGGTTCTTCCCTCGATTATGAAAGATCCGTTACTCATTCCAAATACGGTTTGGATGGACAATTGGAAAAATCGGAGACAGAAAACACCAGCCGTCTTATCGGCGGGCATTTGCGCACCTGGACTGATTCTTTTGTTGGATTTGAGAAAGACAAACGGGGCAATTTCACATCCTTCACTCGGGCCACTTCAAAAGATTCCGACGCTCCGGACGCCCTTAACACCGAAAAGACCACTGGCGGCGTCTATGACGCCGAAGGGCGCCTTGTTCAATATGACCTGGAAACAACCAGCGCCGGCATAAACGAAGATGGAACTCCCTTTTCAGACACGGATAAAACCCGAAAGTTCGTGGGGTTCAACGCCATCGGCCAGGCGGTTTCATTTGGGGATTGGAGCCAAGAAAAAATGGACGGCTTGGTGGGGAGGCTTGAAACACTGGCGGCGGATTCTCAATCCCTAACCGCCGCCAATGAAACTCTAAACACAGAATTGTTGGACCTTCAGGGCCAACTCTCCGAAGCTATTAAAAATCTAAATTCCCAAGAACAACAAGAACTTCATCCTTATAACCTTGAATTGGAACAGATTCGAAACTATGAAAAGAACTGGGAGTTGTTTCCTTCAGTCTTGAGCATTGTCGCCACCTGGAGGCAATTTGTAGCGACACATGGGTCATTGGCGCATGAATTTGGCATTAGAACAGATATTTATACTCAACCTTACCGGCACCCTGGAGAAAACCAAACAGCTTTCAACGCCCGGGTCAATGAATATGAAGATCAAATCAAAATTTTTCAGGAGCAGTTGGCCGAAAGGTTCTTTGATTTCGTTCAAATTACCAGTCCCAATGAGCTGCATAATTTAGGCCTTCAAAAAAATGAAATGAGAGATTTTCTTTTAGTCTGGGGCCAGCAGAACAGAATATCTCACCCTGCAGGCGACTCCTCCGTCCAATGGGTATTTGAAAGAACCAATGCCTTGCCAACCAATGAGAAATTCTCAAAAATCTGGGAGACCATTTTTTCAACACCTTTAAAAAATGGACACATTCCCGGCATAGGGTGGGTTTCATCTAAAGTGGTGGGATCTTTTGGCTTAGATACCCTTATCGAAAAACTTTCGGTCTTTCAGGATTATTTATCGAAGGATTGGTCTGCCCGCCGCGCTGAAATTGCGGCGGCTCAAGATGTCATTAGAAAAGAATACGACCAAAAGCGAACTCAAACAAATCTGAACTTTTCCGACCTTAATCATCAAAAAGAAAGCCAGGTCAAGTTGAATAACGCAATTATTAAAGCCGGCGAGGAGGAAAAATCCACGCTTGAAACCCGCCGGGCGGAAATGGAAACAGCCGGACGAACCGGCACCATGCAGGTGGCCTATGATGAATACGGCCGGGTGAATCATCGGGAATCCTGGGACGGAATCACGGGAGACAAAACCATCGAATCCGGCTATTCCTATAACGCCAAGGGGCAGCTGGAATCGTGGATCCGGGATTATCCAGATTCCACAACTCAAAAAGCAGACCAAATAAGCCAGATTTTTGCCTTCGATGGACAACTTTTCTCCACCACGGCCGTGACCAAAGAAGAGATTGGCGGGCAAGAACATCTTTCCACTTTTATTAGTCAAATCCTGGCTAAAGACAGAAACGGTCGAGTAAGTTTGGAACGTCAAACTTTGGTCGATAGTTTTACTCCGGATAAAACGGATATTCGAGACCTATCCTATTCCTACGATAATGAAAACCGGGTTTCCCAAACAAACATCGGTTTATCCGAGTCGGTTAGTGGGAAAGTCACATTCCTGGGGTCTGATGTTCAAAAAACGCTCTCGTTTGATTCCTTGGGCCGCGTCAAAGAGTTTCAAAAAGTGTCCCGCCGGACGGCGTCGCCGGACCTCGTGGAGACAACCACCGGATCCAATATTTATGGAAAAAATGGCCAGGTGGTCGGAACAGATGAAGTGGTTCAGAAAAAAGGCGGGACCCTTAACACCTCCCAACATGTCGTGACCATAAATACCGAACTGGCGGACGGCCGGCCCCTTCAACAAATTCGATTAACGACTGATGACACCGCGGCTCCGGGGAAAACCACGTTGGACAATATCTCCTTCAAATATGAAAAGGGAATCAATGTGACCGCCACCATTGAACGGGAAGAAACGTCTCCGGTGATGGAAAAGCATACCGAAACCATTGAAGATACCAGTGAATTTGACGCGGCTGGGAAACTGATTCTTAAAAAGACCAAAATCTCATTGGATAATTTCGCCCCGGCCAAAGAAGTCACCATTGTTAAAGACAAAATCACCTATGACGAGTTCGGCCGGGAAAAAAGCTATGTGGAAACCTCGAATGAAAGATCGACCGACCCCGATAATCAATTAGATAGCAAGAAAACCATCGCCCGATCCAATATAACCTATAACCGTGACGGCCTTTTGTTTGGCTACCGGGAGATTGAAAATGATGTGGTAAGAACCATTACCGCGTCAGAATACTCAAGCCAAGGGTGGATGACCTCCCAAACCGAAAACCGCTCTTGGAACGGCACCAATGGCGGGAATTTAAACGGACTAAGCGATAAATGGACATCCGGCAATGTTCAAATGCTTCAAATGTTTACCTACGATAAATACGGTCGGTTGTCTGGTTCTTCTTTGGTTTGCAGGGGAACTGGATTGAATGAAGAATTGGCTGGGTTTCCGCAAGCGGGGATGGGGGGAAACGGCACCTTTGGGACATTTGAAGTCTCCCAAGAACTATTAGACGGCCTCAAATCAAAAGATCCCTTGACCCGCTCTTTATATCAAGGAAGAGTCAAAAAGGAGCGAAAATTACTATCTGTCCCACTTTATTTATCCAGTTCTTCTTCCAATATGGAATATGACTCCAAAGGGCGTCTTGTGAAATATCAACAAGTTTCGATCCAATACGCTAAAACAAAAGAAAAATATTTGAGTTCATCAAAATCATATTCGGGTAAAAGAAAAACCAAAGAACGGGAAGTGGTGGGCCTTGTCACGAGTACAGATTCGGTTGAAATTAAGGAATTCAATCTTCTCGGTCAGGCCGTAAAAACTTATTCCCAATTTTCCTTGTCATCCGGTGAATGGGGCTGGAGCCGAA
>JAKLIS010000083.1 GCA_022709485.1 Elusimicrobiota bacterium
TGCCCCTCATTATTTTTGATTTCTTCCGTCATACATTCGGCAACTGGATCGCCACATCGACACCGGCGGGCAAACCCAAGTCTCTCAACTCCTCAACGGTTCGAGGCGTGTGTTCAACAATGTCAACAACACGCTTATGAACTCTCATTTCAAATTGTTCCCGGGATTTTTTATCCGAATGCGGAGACCGAAGCACTGTGTACTTCTTAATGTGGGTCGGAAGCAACACCGGCCCCACCAGACTCCCCCCTGTTCTTTGGACGGTTTCAACAATCTTGGCCAATGAGTCATCCAACATCTTGTGATCGTAGGCCCGAAGTTTGATTCTGATTCGTGCAAAAGTTTGAGCTTTTTCTGCCATGATTTAGTTTCTCCCCTGCGCGGCTGGCGCTTCTTTGGCGACAATTTCTTCCATCACATTGCGAGGAACCTCTTCATAATGGCTGGGTTCCATTGTGTAGGCGGCGCGCCCTTGTGAAAGCGAACGAACGGTGGTGGCGTATCCAAACATTTCAGCCAGGGGAACCAAACCGTGGATTTTCTGGGTGGTTCCCTTGTCTTCCACTTGTTCAATGCGGCCACGGCGCCGGTTCAAATCTCCGATGACGTCTCCCATATAATCTTTCGGAGTCACGACGTCTATTTTCATGATGGGTTCCAAAATAATGGGATTGGCCTTTTTCGCGGCCTCCTTAAATCCAATTGAGGCGGCAATTTGAAACGCCATGTCGTTGGAGTCCACTTCGTGGAAGCTTCCGTCAAAAAGCGTCACTTTGACATCAACCACGGGGTATCCGGCCAACACACCCGATTCCATAGCTGAAATAAGCCCTTTTTGAATAGATGGAATATATTCTTTGGGAATGCGACCACCCTTAATTTTGTCGATGAATTCGTAGCCTTTCCCTTTTTCGTTGGGTTCCAAAATGATCCAAACGTGCCCATAGTTACCGCGGCCACCGCTTTGTTTAATATATTTTCCTTCCTGCTCAATTTTTTTGCGGACCGTTTCACGATAAGCCACCTGAGGTTTCCCCACATTGGCCGCCACCTTAAATTCTCTTTTCATGCGATCCACCAAAATATCCAAGTGCAACTCTCCCATCCCGGCGATAATGGTTTGTCCCGTCTCTTGATCGGACCGAATTCTAAATGTGGGGTCTTCTTCAGCCAATCGGTTTAATGCGACGCCAAGCTTCTCTTCATCGGCCTGAGACTTTGGCTCAATGGCCACGGAAATAACCGGGTCGGGAAACTTCGGGGGTTCAATAATAATCGGCTTTTTCTCATCGCAAATTGTTTGACCGGTCGTCACGCCCTTTAAACCAATGACGGCGCCGATATTGCCCGCCGTGATTGTATCCACTTCTTCTCTTTTATCGGCGTGCATAAGCAGAATTCTTCCAATCCTTTCCCTCATCCGAGTGGTGGCATTATAAACCTGTGTGCCGGACTGAAGCGTGCCCGAATAAACGCGCACATATGTCAATTTACCCACATGCGGATCGCTTTGAATTTTAAAAGCCAAGGCGGTTAAGGGGGCGCTGTCTTCGACGGGCCGCATGAGGGCTTCACCGGAATCCGGATCAACTCCCTTAATTTCTTTGGCCTCAAGAGGGGAAGGAAGATACATGTTCACGGCATCCAAAACCAATTGGATCCCTTTGTTTTTAAAAGAACTGCCGCACATAAGGGGGAAAAATTTCCCGGTGATGACGGCTTTCCGCATGACCGCGTTGATTTCATCAGCGGATACATCTTGGTCATCCAAAAATTTGTGGGCCAGGGCATCGTCAAAGTCGGCCAATTTTTCGACTAAAAGATGCCGATATTTTTTTGCGGATTCAACCAAGTCGGCCGGAACTTCATGCTCATCAAAATGGGCCCCCAATTCCTCGCCAGTCCAGATATAAGCCTTCATTTTGATCAGATCCACAATACCCTTAAACTCCGATTCTCTTCCGATGGGAAGCTGAATGGGGGTGGTGTTGGCGCCCAGTTTTTCATGAAGGGAATTCAGACACATGTAAAAATCCGCCCCAATTTTGTCCATTTTATTGGCAAACACAAGTCGGGGAACGCCGTAGTCGGTGGCCTGCCGCCAAACAGTTTCAGATTGTGGTTCAACGCCTTGGGATCCGTCTAAAACAACAACGGCGCCATCCAAAACGCGAAGTGAACGTTGAACCTCAGCGGTAAAATCAATATGGCCCGGGGTATCGATAATATTATAGTGGCAATCTTTCCATACGCAATGCGTGGCCGCGGAGGTAATTGTGATTCCTCGCTCCCTCTCCTGCTCCATCCAATCCATAACGGTGGTTCCATTATGAACCTCGCCGATCTTATAAATCCGGCCGGTATAGTAAAGAATCCGCTCCGTCGTCGTGGTTTTTCCCGCGTCGATATGAGCGATGATTCCAATGTTCCTAATTTTGTCTTTTTGTTCTTTTTCTTGGGCCATATTTCCTTCATCATTCCCGCGTACCGCTTCAATATTTTCATTATGGACGGTACGTCCCAAAGTCTTGATGGGACGAAAGCGGGAATCTAATTAAATTTAAATTGTTTTGGATTCCTGCTTCCGCAGGAATAACTGCCTTTATTTACCACCGGTAATGAGCAAATGCTTTATTGGCGTCGGCCATTTTGTGAGTATCTTCCCGTTTCTTAAAGGAAGCGCCTTCTTTGCGGCTGGCCGCTAAAAGTTCATCCGCCAATCTTTGAACCATGGGCTTCCCGGTTTTTTCCCGGGCGTAATTAATGATCCAGCGCATCGCCAAAGCCACGCTTCTTTCGGGCCGGACTTCGGAGGGCACCTGATAAGTGGCGCCGCCCACGCGGCGGGCTCTCACTTCTAAAAGGGGCCGCACATTTTCAATGGCCCGGTTAAATGTGGCCAAGGAATCTTCTTTCGACCCGGCCTTAAGCCTTTCCATAGCGCCGTACACGATTTTTTCCGCGGTGGATTTTTTCCCGCCGTAAATCAACTTGTTGACAAATTTCTGCACCAATACCGACTTATAAACAAAATCGGGAGTATTGATGACTCTCTTATCTTTCGATTTTAGATCTCGCCTTGGCATATTCTTATTCCTTTATTCCTTCGCTTTGGGCATCTTCGCGCCGTATTTGGATCGGCCTTGCTTTCTATCCGTCACGCCCGTGGTATCCAAAACGCCCCGAATGATGTGATAGCGGACGCCGGGAAGATCTTTCACCCGGCCACCGCGTATGAGAACAATGGAGTGTTCTTGAAGCGTGTGGCCCACACCCGGAATATAAGCCGCGACTTCCTGACCTGTGCTCAATTTAACCCGGGCAATTTTCCGAAGGGCTGAATTTGGCTTTTTGGGGGTCACCGTTTTCACGATGGTACAGACACCCCGGCGCTGAGGACAGTGATTCAAGGCCGGCGCCTTTGATTTGGCTTTGTGTTCTCTTCGGATTCCGCGAATAAGCTGATTTACTGTCGGCATATTATTTCTGTTCCGCCTTTTCGATGAGGCCTCTCTCATAAAATCCCGTTCCAGCGGGAATGAGATGGCCGATAATGACGTTTTCTTTCAAACCTTTCAGATTATCAACGGCCCCGGTTGTGGCCGCTTCGACCAAAACCCGGGTGGTCTCTTGGAAGCTGGCCGACGAAATGAATGATTCTGAGGCCAAGGAAGCCTTTGTGATTCCGAGAAGAACCGGCTGCGCTTCGGCCTGATCGCCCTTCTTTACGGATTCATTCGCCAATTCAAACCGGGTTTTCGGCACCACTTCGCCCACAAGAAAATCCGTCCCGCCGGATTTGGTGATGATGACGTTTGAAAGCATCCGCCGAACGATAATTTCGATGTGTTTGTCGTTTATGATAACGCCTTGAAGTCGGTATACTTCTTGGATTTCGTTCACCAAGAATTCCTGAACTTCTTTGGCGCCTTTCACTTTTAAAATGTCATGGGGATTCACCGCGCCGTCCACCAGAGGTTCACCGACACCCACTCTGTCGCCTTCATAAACCACCAAATGCTTTCCATGGGGCACGCTATAGTCCCTCTGAAGAGCTGTTTCTTCATTGGTCACAATCACTTTTAGGCCGCCCTTCGGAGTAGAAGCCAGCCGCACAGTTCCTTCGATTTCCGATATCACTGAGGGGTTCTTTGGTTTGCGGGCTTCAAAAAGTTCCGCGACGCGCGGCAAGCCGCCCGTGATGTCTTTCGATTTGGAGACTTCCTGCGGAATTTTCGCGAGAATATCGCACTGTTTCACCGCGTCTCCATCTTGAACGACAAGGTTTGTGTCAATTGGAAGCGGGTAAGTGGCCACGGGTTTCCCTGACTTTCCAATAATAACCATTTGCGGGTGAAGGGCTTCTTGACGGTGCTCAATGATGACGCGCTCAATCAAGCCCGTAATCTTGTTTTTTTCTTCGTGGAGAGTCACGCCTTCAATAACGTCTTCTAATTTGACGGTCCCTTCTTCTTCCGTGAGGATTGGAAGTGAATACGGATCCCATTCAACCAAAAGCTCGCCTTTTTCAATTTTCTGTCCTTCTTTCACTTTGAGACGAGCTCCATAGCGAATTTCATAATGGGAGCGTTCTTCTCCGGCGACTTCCCGAATGGACAAAAAGCCGTTCCGAGAAACGCAGATTTCGGCATTTTCGCGGTTGGTCAATGTTCGGACGCCATGGAAACGGATGGTTCCGCTTTCCCGGGCGACAATTTGAGATCTTTGAATCACGCGGCTCGCCGTTCCACCGATGTGAAAAGTTCTTAAGGTGAGTTGTGTGCCAGGTTCACCGATGGACTGGGCCGCGATGATTCCCACCGCTTCTCCCACTTCCACCATTCGGCCGGTGGCCAAGTTGACCCCATAACACTTCGCGCAACTGCCGTGATCGGCTTCGCACGTTAAAACGGATCGAATACGAACGCGGTCAATTCCAGCCTGGACGATTTTTAATGCCTGCTCAGCGGAAATCATGTCTCCGGCTTTCACTAAGATTTCATCAGACAGGGGATTTACAATATTATCTAAACACACCCGGCCCAAGATTCTTTCTTCCATGGGTTCAATGACATCTTCGCCCGATTTCAGAGTTCCCACCGACACGCCGTTGATAGTCTTGCAATCTGTTTCGGTCACAACGATATCATGGCCCACGTCCACAAGGCGGCGGGTGAGATAACCGGCGTCCGCGGTTTTAAGGGCGGTGTCAGCCAATCCTTTGCGGCCTCCATGAGTCGAAATAAAGTATTCCAAAACCGACAATCCTTCCCGGAAATTCGCCGTTACAGGGCTTTCGATAATTTCACCGACGGCACCGGTCAATTTCTTTTGCGGTTTTTGCATGAGACCTCTCATGCCGCCCAGCTGGCGGATTTGCTGCCGGCTTCCGCGAGCGCCGGAATCGGCCATCATGTACACGGGGTTAAACTTCTGATCTTTCCCGTCCCATCTGGATTCTTCCTGCTTATTCATCTGGTCGAACATGCGGTCTGAAATTTGATCCGTTATGTGAGTCCAAAGGTCAATGATCTTGTTATACCGTTCGGAGTCAGTGATGATTCCCATCTTGGCCTGTTTGGAAATTTCTTTCACTTGGGCCAAGGCTTTCTTGACTATTTCCGGTTTTTCCGGCGGGACATGGAAGTCTTTAACGGAAATGGAAAGACCGGCACGGGTGGCAAAGTGGTATCCTAATTTTTTCAGCTCGTCTAAAAACACAGATGTTTTGTAGGGACCCAGTTCTCTGTAGGACCGATCCACAAGCTTGGAAATTTCTCTCTTCGAAACATTGGTGTTAACGTACCCAAGTTCTTTCGGAACAATCATGTTGAAGATCACGCGCCCTACGGTCGTCCAATCTTTCCACTTATCGGGATCGCGATGTTCTTCATCAGTCAAGTGCTCTTCACGCAATTTGTTGCGGCCAGCCAATTTTATCCGGGCATGGGGGCTGATGGTGTCATTTTGGAACGCGGACATGACTTCATCAACGGAAGCAAAAAACCGCCCATCTCCCTCGACGCCTTTTTTCATTTTGGTGATATAAGCGGCCCCCAGAATCATGTCCTGGGACGGGACCGCGATTGGTTTTCCCGAAGCGGGAGAAAGAATGTTGTTGTTGGCCATCATCAAAATTTTGGCTTCAAGCTGCGCTTCCAGGGACAAAGGCACGTGGACAGCCATTTGGTCGCCGTCAAAGTCAGCGTTAAAGGCAGCACAGGTCAAAGGATGCAATTGAATGGATTTACCCTCAATAAGGACGGGCATGAAAGCTTGGATTCCCAACCGGTGCAGGGTTGGGGCGCGGTTAAGCATGATAGGAATGTCCCGCGTCACTTGATCCAATATGTCCCAAACTTCCGGTTTCACTCGCTCGAGCATCCTCTTGGCCGCTTTAAGCGTGATGTTTTCGCGTTTCATAAGTT
>JAKLIS010000084.1 GCA_022709485.1 Elusimicrobiota bacterium
TTTGTCTTTGGGACCGAGGTTAAAAGAAAGAAACACCCCCGATTTTTCCGGAACCGGGAACCGCGTGGCGAGTTCGGCCCCTTGGACGCTCAAATTCCGAATCATGCCCCACCTATCTTGCGTGGTCACGCTTCCAACGCATTTAAAACGACAGGGAAAAATCCACTGAATCCGGGCAAAACGCCGTTGTTGTTTGGTCACTTGTCCCCCTTCAGCCGATAAAGAAGCCCGCTTTTTTCCGCCGACACCCATAGAAATGATCCATCCCCTCCAAAACCCGCCGCCTGATTAAAATCGGTATTATCAAAAAGTTGGAGCAATTTTTTCTCAACTAGCATTAATTCTCCCGGCTGGATTTGGTATTTCAGTATTTCCCCTTTCTTCCCGTCTAAAATCCAGGAAAAACCATTTTTCACCACCAGCCCCACCGGCTCTTGCGCCTCTGTTTTGTATCTGGCGGAAACAGAAATGGATTTTCCAATCGCCAGACGAACCAAATCCCGGGCCGCCGAATCACAGGACCAAAGATTTTTTCCATCCCATGCCAAACCGACCAAGTTGATGTCTCCCAATTCATAGGTATCTTTCACCGGCCATCCCGGATCTGCCAAATGAAAACGAATCCGGCTGTCATTTCCCAAGCTCCACAATCCGTCTTCTCCCCAGCAAATCGCGACGGGAGAAAATTGTTCAAATTTGGTGTGTCCTGTAAATTCCAGATCCACCCCTTTCTTGAAACTGCTGATGGATTGGGTGTACCAATCACAGATATAAACAGAATTTTGATTGATGGCGATGCCGGAAGGATGCGCCAAAGGCGCATGGAAATAATCCAAGGCAGGATGGGAAGGTTTACAACCGATTCGAACCAAGAGTGAAAGCCCAAGAGCGACCACAAATCCAATTATGATTCCTTGCCATTTGGGAAAAAACGCCGGCGTGGCCTTTGGGTGTTCTCGACGGAATTGATCGGTGGCTGTGCCGGCCGTAAACTCAAGCACGCCTCGCCAATCTTCCCCTTTTTCGTCTTCTGTCACGCATTCTAACGCGCCCGCCTCCATTAATTCAACCGCCCGGGCGGCCATGGAAACATTTCCTGCCACCGGTCCGGATGCCATCAATACGACAAAAAGAGGAGTGCTTCGTTCGCTTAATGGGCCCGGATTTTTTTGAGCCCAAAATTCATCCACGATGGCGATATCGTGTTCTTTTATTGTGTGAGAAGAAAGCATAGCTTCCGGGGATGGCCAAAAAATCAGTTTAAATCTCTTTGATAAAGGTTTTTCAACTTTTCGAATGAGAGATTCGTTTTTGAAAGGAATATGGAGATTGGGGATCAGTTTAGTCATCTAGTTAAGTTTATTCATTTCTTTCATACACACAAACACTATTACGTGAATTTAGTGAGGACTCCAATTTTTGAAACCATGCCCATTCGGAAAATTTGTTCTGTATTTGGCGCTCAAATTTCTCCTTTAGGGCATCTGGGCGGACATGGAACAATGAATTCAATTGATTATTATCTATTTTGACAATTACCCGTTTTGGCCTTTCTGATGCACTGTAGTTTGGGGGTCCTTTATGTTAATAAAGCTAAAACCATTTTTCGTTGCTGAATGGATTATCTTTTCCATCGGGTTGTGTTTGTCGCCCGGTTTTGCAGAAACCTTTCAGATGACCCGGATCAAATCATTGGTTCCTCCTTCACCCGAACTTTTATCCCGCGTTATCGAGGATAAAATTATTTTTGACCTTCAAAATTCCGCCGATGGACCGATGGCTCATGTTTCTCTTTCATATGCGTACTCATTCAATTTTAATCCTACAGATCAAGGCTGGTTGGTGAAAGACATTGTGTCGGGTGTTGAAACAATTGAAGTTGACGCCGATCTCGATCAGATGGAAGACAACCCCGATCAAGGCCTGATATTTTCACACGAAAATGGCATCCGATGCACCCTAAAAGGAAGAATAAAAAAACAAGGAGAAGAAAATTTCGTTTTTTATCAGAGACCGGCTCAAATCAATGTTGAATTGACCTATAACAAAAAGAAACAAGAAGCGCTTTTAGATCTTTCCGTCCTCTGGCTCGAAAAAGTCCCGGATTATGGAGTCTTTGATGCTTCCAATGGATCGGGCCTTCACGATATCCTCTGGGGACCGGTGTCCCTTATGAACTACTCCCCTGTTCTGACGTATTCCCCTCAACTCAGAAACCGAGAATCTCAAACTGCCTTCCCTCGACTAAAAAAAGGCCCAGAATCCCTCGAAACCAGTTCCATCCAACAGAAATAGTCCAACCATTCCGCCAAAATTAAATTCGAGTTGATTTTTCAATACGTCCTTGTAACTCAAGTTCTTAGGGGTAATACTTTTACCGCAGATAAAGTGAACAAGGTCACCATTTTCACTTTAAAGTGATTTTATCTTATGGAAAATTCACCCATTAAAATTTTATTGATCGAAGACATTCAAGAAGACATCTTGAGGGCGCAGCTTATGCTTTCGGATGTTAAGGGAATGAAATACGAAATTTCGCCGGTGGCATCAGCTTCGGTGGGCTTGGAAAAACTTGAAAAAGAATCTTATGACGCGATCCTTTTGAACTTGCTTTTAAAAGATAACACCGGGCTCGAAAGCCTACTCAGGATTCAAGAACGGGCCCCGCATGCGCCTGTGATTATTCTGACAGCCAAAGAAGATCAAGCCCTTGCTTTTGAAGCCGTCCGGAAAGGCGCTCAAGACTATCTTGTAAAAGGAAAGCTGGACGGCAATCTTCTCAATCAAGTTATTCACTACGCCATTGAACGCCATCGGGTTATGGAGGAGATGAAGAAAAAAAACGAGGAGCTGGAACGCCTTAACTCAATGAAGTCTGAATTCGTCTCCACCGTCTCACATGAGCTCAGAACCCCGCTCACGGTCGTTTTGTCGGCCTCCAACAATCTTTTGGATGGGGCTTTTGGAGAGTTGAGTCAAAGCCAGAAAAAATGGGTTCATAAAATCAACCAACACGCTCAAAGACTTCACCAGATGATCAGTGATATTCTTGATTTATCCAAACTTCAGTCGGGTAAAACAGAAATACACCGCAATCAGCTCGATATGGTTAAGCTCATAAAATCCACAGTGGCCAACCTCAAAATCCTTTCAAAGGAAAAAAAGATTGATTTGAATTACCGGCTCCCTGACACATTGCCGCCCATTTGGGCCGACAAAAACCGAATTGATCAGGTTTTGACCAATTTAATAACCAATGCCATCAAATTTACTCTGAAAGAAGGAACCATCGAAGTATCGGCCCTTGAATCCGGCGGTTTCGTTCAAGTCACGGTGTCTGATTCGGGTCCCGGAATACCCGCCGATTCTCAACAGGCCATTTTTGACCGCTTCCGCCAAATTAGAACGATGGGCGACCCCGCCTCTTCGACCAAAGGAATCGGGCTGGGCCTGGCCATCTGCCGGGAAATTGTGACCCAACATTCCGGAGAAATTTGGGTGGAAAGCGAAATCGGAAAGGGCGCCCAATTTACGTTTAAACTTCCCATTGGGACCGCCTCTCTACAGGCGGCGGGCGCCAACATCCTCGTCGTCGATGATGATGAAGAAATCTGCAAATTTATTGAAGCCGTTCTTGAGCAGAAAAACCACCGTGTCACCATCGCGAAAAATGGAAATCAAGCCATTCAATATATAGACAACGCGCAACCGGCATTCGATATCGTTTTTCTCGATTTAATGCTTCCCGGAGCCAATGGCGTTGAAATTATTAAAGCGATACACAAAAAATCAACTCGGCCGGAGATTGTGGTCATCACCGCCTATCCGAACAGTGATCTATTATTTGAAGGAATGGCTTTTGGCCCATTAACCATTATCGCCAAACCATTCGACCCGGAAGCCATTTTGGATATGGCGGAAAGAAAACTGTCTAGTTATAAGAAATCAAAATGAAAGAATCTTCCAACAGAAAAAAGAAAATAAAAGTCCTTTTGATTGAGGACGATAAAGATATTCTGGAAACCGTTCGAATTACTTTGGAAAGAAATGGATTTATTGTCCGGCCCCTGTCCCATGGGAGAGACGCACTTTCGACGGCTATAAAAATAAAACCCCATGTAATAGTCACCGATATCATGATGCCCGCCCCCGATGGATTTGAAATTTGCCGCACATTGAGAGCCTGCGATGAAACAAAAAATATCCCAATTATTTTCTTGTCCGCCAGGACCCAGCCGCTGGACGTCGACACTGGGTTCAAAGCGGGCGCCGATCGCTACCTCACAAAACCCTTTCAAAATGAAGATCTCTTAAACGCCATTAAAGGATTAGCCAAATGACGGACAAAATCCTGATCATTGATGACGAACCCGACATATTGGAAAGCCTCGAGGTCATGCTTGAAAAACAGGGGTACGAAGTGTCAACGGCTCTCTCCGGTTTTGAGGGGCTGGAAATTGCCAAAGAAGGATCCCCTGATTTGATCTTATTAGACGTCATGATGCCGGAAATGGATGGTTTTGAAACCTGTAAAAAATTAAGGGCGGGATTTCGCACGAAAGCCATTCCGGTGCTTCTTCTCACCGCCCTTCATGACGCCGATTCCAAAGTGAAAGGCTTGGACGCGGGTGCGGATGATTTTATTACCAAACCGTTCAACGACGCGGAACTCAAGGCCCGCGTGCGGGCGTTTGTTAGAACCAAACGGATGCGCGATGAACTGGAAGAAAATTACATGAAGTTAAAAGAATTAGAACAAATGCGGGATCTCTTGACCCACACCATGGTCCATGATTTAAAAACGCCACTAACCTCCATCAAAGGAACCATCAGCGTATTAATGGATCAACTTGAAAGTAAAGGTCCTTTGGGGCCGGAACACATCAAGCTTCTACGGACCGCCCAACACAGTTCAGATAAAATCTTAAGCCTGATACAGGACATTCTGGATGTGAGTCGTATGGAGGAAAAAAAGCTTCCGGTTCAAAAAAAATCAATCTCTATATCGCAAGTGGCTCAGGAATGCCTTGATACCATTATGCCCCTGGCTCTTCAAAACGGTTTCACAATCCACAATGCTGTTCCCAGTTCTTTCCCTCATATTATTACCGACGAAGAAATTTTCCGACGAGTTCTTATCAATTTGCTTGGAAACAGCATGAAGTTTACCGACCGTGGCGGAAAAATCAGCCTTGAGTTGAATGATTTATCAAGCGAAAATCAAATAGAATGCGTCGTGGAAGATTCGGGAATTGGGATTCCAAAAGAAAACCTCGAGAAGATTTTTGACAAATTCTTTCAGGGCACCAATCCCTCATTAAGCCGCCGGGGCCAGGGATTGGGTCTTTCATTCTGCCGTCTTGCCGTTGAAGCCATTGGCGGACGCATTTGGGCTGAAAGCGAGGAGGGAAAAGGCAGCCGATTTATCATTCGGCTGCCTCTATCATGAGCTTCTTCAATAAAAAGAAAAAGATCCTCGTTGTTGAAGATGAGCCCGATATCGCCGACGGCTTAAAAGCCCGTCTTGAAGTGGCCGGCTACAAAGTTTTAATAGAAAATAACGGCCAATCCGCCATCGAAACGGCTCGATCCAAAAAACCGGACTTAGTTGTCCTTGACCTCATGATTCCAAAAATCGACGGATACGATGTCTGCCGCATCCTGAAGCGGGAAGATCGGACTAAAAAGATCCCCGTTCTTGTGCTCACGGCCCTTCAAATGGTGGGGGATGTCAATAAAGCTTTTGAGGTGGGAGCCGCTGATTACATTGCCAAACCTTTTACCAACGATAAACTTCTCGACAAGATTGAAAAGCTTCTTTCTTCAGATTAGCCCGCCTCTCCATGCACCCAAGTCGTCGCCCCCGCGAAAGCCGGGGCCTAGGTTTTCAACCTTCCGTCGAAATAAGGTTTACAGCCTGGATTCCCGTACCGATTCCTTGACATTCATTATCCGGTACGTGCCGCTTCAATAATTAATGATTAAAGGAGCGGTACAGTACCACTCAATAATGAAAATAATTGAAGTGGTACGTCCCTTGGGGACGTTTTCGCGGGAATGACGGCCCACACCTTGGGAATTATGGCTCGATCGCTTTCGGGGGAATGACAGCATCGCATTGCCGACGCTATTCTTCTAAAATCCTTTTATGCGCGCCCAAATCGGTTTCTTTGTCATTGTCTCTCAAATTTTTTTTTCCTCTTGCTCTCCCTATCGTTTTTTCTATTACCCTAATAATCGTCTTTATCTAGATCCAAAAACCATCAATATCTCTTATGAGATGTTTGAATACGAAAGCCTGAATGGGAAAGACATTTACGGCATGCTGTTTCGAACCAATCGAGAACCCAAAGGAATCGTGGTTCATTTTCACGGCAATTTTGGAAATGT
>JAKLIS010000085.1 GCA_022709485.1 Elusimicrobiota bacterium
GTCTGGCCTACGGGTCGACGCAGGGAACGGATACATAAAACTTCTCCCGGGAAGTCAGGTTTTCAGGGATCGATCAAAAAACAGCAAAATGCGGCTTATTGGACAAGTTCGCAATGCCAAAGCCGGAATTATCACGCTTTTTGGACAATTCGAAATCCTCGGCAAATGGGAACCCGATAAGATCATCAATAATGTTCTCATCGATACCCCGATAGAACTGGATGTTTTTGCCCGACCGCTTTGGATAAACCAATTTTCTCTCGAAGGCAATGTGACGCACATGACCATTGGCAATGATCAAATTCGATTTTCAGCGATCCCAGGCTCCGATCAACAATTGTCCGGGGTTGTCGCCTATCCGAATTTTCCCGCTATCAGCGTTCAAGACTTTTCTCTTATAGAAAACGGGGTTGAGAAATTTCATTTGGAGGGGGAAATCGGAAAACTTCATTGGGATTATCGAATAACCAGCAAGGAAACCGACGCCAGCATGGTCATGGGACTCGTGGATTTGCCGACAAACATGAAAGGCCGCATGGATATCCATGCGGAAGGAAAAGGGAGTTCCGCAGATCCCTTCATTACCGCCAAAGTGGCCTGGAGAGACGGGGCTTTCGGAGTCGTCCCACTCGATTTGGCATCTTTTAAATTCAGATTGAAAGAAGGCGTTGCCGAAATAATTGATTTGGCTGCTTATAGCAAGCAGGGGTATTCTCTGACAGGAGACCTTCGGTTTGGCACGGATCTTCTTCCCGAAAATAGGATTGTTTCACCCTCGATTAACCTGAAACTCTCGAAGGGGAATATGGAAATTTTGGAGTCGATGTGGTCGGATTGCGAAAAAGCAAAAGGATCATTTGACGGAGAAATTCACATGTGGGAAGAAAAAAGCGGCTTCAAAGCGGAAGGCTTTTTTGAAGCCAGGGACGTTTCTTTGAAAACCAGATCTTATACCCCAGTTGTTAAAAACGGGAATTTCCTCGTCTCTATGGCCCAAAACCAAATAAAAATTGAAAGGGGAGAGGCCAAAATTGGGAAAGGAAATTTCCTCATTTCCGGATTTATCGGATTGGGAGACCAAGAACCTGATACCGTTGATTTATTCATAAAAACACCGGGGAGAGGCATAGCCATTCAGGTCCCCGAATTGACGATTCCCCCCGGTCCGCTTTTAGGCCGCTTTAAACTTTTCCAGAAGGAATTTGCAGGATTTTCAAAGGGAGACCTTTCCTTGGATTTGACGTTGAAAGGACCGTTTGATCACCCCTCAATAAAGGGAAACATTTTTCTTGAAAACTCGGTCTTTACCTACCCCCCTGTTGAAATCAAAGGACGGGAGAAACCCCGGAAATCAGCTTTCACGCGCTGGCTGCAGGGATTTTTGGCCAATATGGATTGGGATGTCGGATTTAAAACAGGAAATCGAACGATATACGAAAATGATTTGGTCTACGCTTTTATCAATGGGACAATGGGAATCCAAGGCCCCGCTTCTGATTTGAAAATTAATGGCCGAATCATATCTCAGCAAGGATCCATTATTTACGCGGGGAATGAATTCAAAATCAACAGCGCTGTTTTAGAAATCATCACGGAAGCGCCAAAAATGCGCCCTGGAGACAAATCCCAAACGCTGGTTTACTTGACCGTTAATGCCCAAAGGGAAGTCTATTACACCGACGTATCGGGCAACAGCGTATCGGACATTATCATCATGGAGGTGGACCGTTCTCAATTTGGAGAAATTCAGCCGCGATTTAAGTCAAAAAACAACCCGGAACTTCCCAGCCAAAAAGCTCTCTTGCTGGCCTTAGGAATCCCTCCCACCAGTTCCTTGGATGAAGCAAAAATTTTTCAAAATCAGTCGGCCACCCCCAAATCAAAAGAAGATATGGATCTATTCTTAAGAGCCAGCCTTGTTCAATTGGTAGACTCCAGTTTCGCTTCGCCATTGGCCAGAACAGTGGCCCGAAGAACCGGATTGGTTGACACCATTCGAATCAGTTATCAAGCGCCTGACGTCTCCGAAGGGCAGCCGTCCAACGCCTCTCAAACATTGGGGCAAGGAGCCACTGGAACAAATCCCCAATCGGGTCAGTGGTGGCGGAATTTAAGAGGAACCAAAGTGAAACTTGGGAGGGAAATCTCCCGCGGGTTTTTTGCCGATTACAGCTTCAAATTTGACGAATTTCAGAACCAATTGGACTTCAGGCACGAAGTGGAATTGGCTTACCAACTGCAGAAAAACCTATTTCTCCGCGCTACCAGCGAATTAGATAGTCAGAGGACCTTGGGCCGGGATCCGGAACGGAAAGCCATCTTAGAAAAATGGTGGCGGTTCGGTCTCCCCAAAAAGAAAATTTCCAACGAAGTTCCATCGCCTCTAGCAACGCCCACCCCTCAAAAATAGTCTGATTTTTAAAGTGTTTTTTCATCCGGTTCTCCCATAGGTGAGATGATTTTTTGTGTTATAATCAGCCAAATTTATAAAAGGTTATTTTAGGCTTATCTTGAAAGAAAAGCTCTGCCTCTCGTTTATTGTTCTTGCAACCCTTTTTCTGTTGCCTCTTGCCAAAGGTCTGGCGCTTGAACCCGTCCCTGCTGACGAAGAAAAAGTTTTTCAACAACCGACCAAGGAAGCCGCTCAGAAAGAAGGCCAAACTTCGCCTGGTGAGCCGGAAAATCTCAATGACCAAAATAAGGTGGTCAGTGAGATTGTTTTTATCGGAAACACCCTCAATAAATCCTCTGCTCTCGCCAAAAAAATTAAAACCAAGAAAAAGTCCGATCTTGATTCCCGCCAACTTCGGGAAGACGTAAAAATTCTGTATGAAACCGGGAATTTCGACGACGTTGAAGTTAATGTGGAATCCATCAGCTCTAAAGACTCCAAAGGGAAGGAAAAGGTCCGGGTTGTGTTTTCCATCGTCGAGCGATCCCTCATCAAAAGGATTGACTACAAGGGAAATCGGAAAATTAAACCGAGCCAATTTTCCGACAAAGTCAAATCTGAAGAAGGCTTGCCCTATGATCAATTCAAAGCCGGGTTAGACGAAAGAGCCATCCTCGAGTTCTACAAAGATGAGGGATACGCCAATGCCCAAGTGGAGCACTACACCACGATTGATCCCAAAAAGAAAAATCTTATTTTGACCTTTTTCATCACGGAAGGGGAAAGGGTCACGGTTAAATCTTTAACTGTCACTGGAACCAATGAATTTTCCTCAAAGAAAATTATGAAGTTGATGAAAACACGAAGAAAAAAGGTCTTCAAAAATGAGGTCTTAACCGAAGATCTTGTCAAAATTGAAAATTTCTATAAGAACAAAGGACATTTAGATGCCGTGGTTTCCACCCCGACCGTCCACATCGACCCGGAACGAAATGAAGCCACCATTCAAATTGATCTGACAGAAGGCCCGCGCTACACGGTGGGGGACATCAGCTTCGTGGGAACTTCGATTTTTACCGAAAAAGAACTCAAGAAAGCGGTCACAATGAAGAAAAAAGAGCTTTTTATGCAGAAAAAACTGGATGAAAGCGTGGCCAATATAACCGGTCTGTATGCCGATAAAGGATATCTTCGCACGGAGGTTACTCCCGTCGCGGACCGGAGAAGTGACACCGGCCGGGTTAATTTTGAAATGAGCATCGCTGAAAGCGCAGTTGTGTATGTGGACGGAGTCTATGTGGATGGAAATTCGTATACAAAAGAATATGTGTTTAAGCGGGAAGTTCTTTTAAAACCAGGGGATATCTTCTCGGCCAAAAAGCTTCGCCGTTCCGTCGAAAAAATCTATAATCTCGGCTTTCTTGAAGACGTCCAAGTGGATGCCCAGCAACCCCGGAGTTCGGAGCTCGCCGATATCATTTTTTCCGTCAAAGAAGGGAAACCCGGTGTGCTTTCTGCCGGGGCCGGATTTTCAAGCGTTGACCGGTTTGTGGGAACCCTGCAAGTGCAACACAACAATCTTTTCGGAAGGGCCCAACGCGTGGACGTGACCTATGAATTTGGCGGTCGGCGGCAGGTTTTCAACATCGGTTGGACCGACCCATGGCTCTTTGGATATAGGATGTCTGGGGGCGTTGACCTCTTTAACACCGTTCGACGGCGGGACTACGGAGGCATCTCAAGCGCCTATCGCGAGCAGCGGCGCGGAGGGGCCCTTCGGCTGGGGCCGCGGCTTTCGGATACTCTCGGGTTGAATTTTACCTACACACTCCACACAACAGAAGTTTACGATGTTGACAGCGCCATTAAAGAAGACCTTTTTTCGACCTTCGGTATCCCGTCAGAGAAAGCGCTCATTACCGATGCTGTTAAACAGATAAAATCTAGCATGTTGACGGAAGTCGTGGTGGACACACGGGATAATTGGTTTGATGCCTCGCGAGGAAGCCGAAACACAGCTTCTGTGGAATTGGCAGGGGGCCCCTACGGGGGAGATATTAATTACTATAAACCCCTTGTGACTTCCTCTTGGTATTTCCCAACGTTCTGGAAATTCGTTTTTTCATTGAATGCCCGGGCATCATGGGTCAACGCGTTTTATCCGTCAAAAGAAGTTCCCTCTTCGGAAAGATTTTTCTTAGGCGGGGTGGACACCGTGAGAGGTTATGACCAAAGTTCCATACTTCCGCGTGTATATGAAATCAATCAATACGGTCATACGGAAATGAGCGAACTTCCGGGCCGGATTTACACTCTGTTTAACGCGGAATATAAATTCCCGATTGTCCAGGAAGGCAATCGAACCATTTTCCAAGGGGCTTTTTTCGTTGACGCGGGAGGCAACTGGCTTTCAACGAGGGATATTTCCTTAACAACGGGGGCCTTAGACAAGAGGATGAAAGCGGGGGTGGGGTTCGGCTTTCGGTTTAAGACGCCGGTCTTCCCGATCCGGTTGGATTTTGCTTTTCCGCTCAACCCTCGACAGGAAGACTCCAAGGGTTTACAGCCTTATTTCACAATAGGGAACATTTTTTAGTTCTGGGAGGTGATCATGAAAATTCGTCTTTTGGGTGTGATTTTTGGAGCAACGGTTTTTTCTTTGGGTGCAGTCTATGCTCTTGAGATTCCTCTGGCCGGGGGACAAGGCGTGGAGGGAAGCGGAAATCGAATTGGATTTGTCGATATGGAACGGATTTTTCAAATTTATCCCCAAACAAAAGACGCCAAGGAAGATTACTTTAAGAAACGAGAAAAAATGAGAGAGGATTTGACTGCCAAGGAAAGGAAGCTTGAGGAGGTCAAACAAAGATTGGCGGTTCTGGAGGCCACGCTTTTAGGGCTTAAAAAAACGGGCTTAGATTCAGGCGAGACTCAAACCTCAACTGATACCGCCCAAGGATTGGAACCCAGCGCCGACAGCATCACTCAAACAAAAGTGGATTTAGAATCCCTACAAAAAGAATATGAAAGCGCCCGGCAGCAGGCTGAGGCGGACCTCATCGGCTTCGAGAAAAGACAAACCCAGATTATTTTGGGAAATATTTTTAGCGCCCTTAAGGAACTGGCGGAAGAAGAGCAGGTCACGCTTGTCGTCGATAAATCCAGCATCCTTTTTGGCGCAGCCGACATCGACTTAACCGAAAAACTCCAACGACGGGTTCGAGGGTTCTAACTTCGTGAATCTGACGCTTAAACAAATAACAGCCTTGGTGAAAGGCCAACTGAAGGGAAATGAATCCCTTATTATCACGGGAGCGGCGGGGCTAGATGCCGCGGGCCCCGAGGACATTTCTTTTCTTAGAGACCCCGGACGAATCGACGACCTGACAGCCTCAAAGGCCGGCGCTGTTTTTGTCAGCCCAGAGGTATCAGGAACATTAAATTCGGGGGAAAATTTCATTGAGGTAAAAAATCCCATGGCCGCTTTTTCGACTGTCCTAGCTGTAATCTCCAGAGAAAAAAACCCGCCTCGGATGGGTTTTCATCCCAAAGCGGAAATTTCCTCTAAAGCCAAGATGGGGAAAAACGTGTGGGTGGGCCCCTTCGCCACCATCGAGGAAGACGCTGAAATTGGCGACGGGGCGATAATAGAGTCCCATGTCTATGTGGGAGCGCGAACAAAAATCGGCAAAGACACTCGAATCTATCCGAATGCCGTCATTCGGGAAGACATTCAAATCGGCCAAAGGTGCATAATCCACGCGGGGGCCGTCATTGGATCAGACGGGTTTGGCTTCTATTTTGAAGAGGGGAAACACAACAAAATTCCCCAGGTGGGGAATGTGATTGTGGAAGACGACGTTGAAATAGGAGCATGCTCTACCATCGACCGAGCTATGTTAGGGACCACTCGAATAGGCCGTGGGACCAAGATT
>JAKLIS010000086.1 GCA_022709485.1 Elusimicrobiota bacterium
GGTGTGGGATACCAATGGATATCAATGGACGCCGGACACATACGCGGTAATATCGCTGACTTCGGATATGGCTTTGACTTTTACGGCGACTTCAACCGTGATGTTGGCCAACACTTCTTCGGCCACGGTCTTTTACAAGCTGACTTCTTTAGCCAATCGCGGGCAGGACCGGTTCAAGGTCGCGTATACGGATTTGCGTTGGGGGAGTTACACCAATGAGATGACCGTCAACATCCTACCGTTGGAAAATGGAACCGGGCTTTCAGATTTATCCGTTGATGCGGGCGAAATAGGGGGCCTCAGTCAAGTCGTCATCACTCCGAATGGAGATGGAATAAACGATGTCGCCTTCATTAATTTTAAAGTGGGAGATCCCACTATCTCATGGCGAATCCAAATTTCATCGGATGAATTTGTTTCGATTTTCCGGGAAGAATGGGGAAATGGGACCCCCGCGCGGCGTTCATGGGATGCGTTGGGAGTGGCGCCGGGAACTTACAAAATCAAAGTAATTGCGGGCGGGACCCAGGACACGTCTTTAAGCGTTATTGTTCAAGCGGTTGAATTAAAGGGCCGCGTTTTAAATTCAACCACTTCGTTGGTGGTGCCGGAGGCAAGTATTAACCTTTTCGGAGCCATAAATCGCAACACGAAAACTGACAGTGAGGGACGGTTTTCATTAATTGGAGTCCCTCAGGGAAATTACACTCTCCGAATTGAAAAGCCGGGGTATATCCCCTATGAGGCCGGGGTTTCCATGACCGGGACGACACAGGATTTGGGAAATATTGCGTTTGTTCCATTTTCAAAATTGGTTTTTCAAGCCACTCGAATCGATTCGCCCTTGGAAGTGTGGGGCCGAATCAAGGCGGTGGGAGGAGGAGAAGAATTTAGCTGTTCAGTCCATTTTGGAGTGGGGAAAACCTCTCCTGACAATGGGTTCAGTGTTAACTTGCCTGAACTTTTTCTCAAACCGGGAATTTCTTACGCCATTACCACGGAATTCTTAGATTATCCCTCGCAATCATTAACGCGGACTTTCGCGGTTGGGGAAAAATACAATTGGATCCTTACTTTAAATCCGAAAGGCGCCATCAGCGGCACATTGAGGCTTGGGAATGGAATCCCAAATCCCACCGGAATCGCCATTTCTTTGTCGGCTGGTTTAGACGCGAATTCCGACGGAATATTCGATAGCGGCGCCCCGTCTCTTTTTGCCCAGGCCAATATGCCGGCGTTTGAATCACAGGTGGGTTATTCATTCAGAGGGGCCAACGATGGAAAATACTTAATCACTATTTATGCCTCTGGTTTTTCTCCCCTTAAAGGGTGGGCGGTTATTTCCGGTGGAGCCGGAGTGCTCGCGGATTTCACATTAATCCAATCCGGAAACTTAGATATCAATCTGCTCTTCACCGGAGACAGCACATTTCTAAATTCCGGTTACGCCGTGTTCCCCGTCACCCTTCGCATTCAAACAGACGGCGGTTATTCCGCCGCTTTGACGAGCGGGGTGGTCAAAAACGCCGTCTCAAGCACAGGCCTTTTCAGATTTACCGGCGTTCCCAATGGAAACGTCACAATTTACGCGGACAAAATAGACGGTTTTGCATTGACGCCGCCGGGCCCCAAGAGTGCGATGGTGGCGTTGGCCACCGGAACCGCCAATTTGAATTTTGTCCGTTATTCGGGTTCCATAGTGGGAACGGTAATTTTGCCCGGCGGAAGCTCCATTAATGATTTAAGGTTTATGTTAACCAATGGAGTCGTGAGCGCGGCCACTCCCACGGTGTTAAGCAATCCATTTGAATATCGGAACCTTGATTCAGGTTGGTACCGCCTTTCTGTTTTAGACACCTTGTCAGGAGCGCATCAAATTCAGCAGGTGTTTGTTACCAACGGTTTTGCCTCGAGCGTCACATTTAATCTCGCGGGATTGACAACCTACTCAGTTGCCGGAACAGTGCGAACCGTAGCGGCTCCACCCTATGATAGTTTGGCCTCCATTGTGGCGCTTTCTTCTCCCACTCTCATCAATGATGAATTTGGGAATCCTCAACCGATCCCGGGCTTGCGAATTGAAGCGTACATGTTGAATCCCGACAACACGACGGATCCTCTCCCCATGGCAGCCGGAACCCTCTTAGATCCGGCCAAAATAAAATTTGGGCTGGTGGATTCCACCAGCGGAACATATTTCATTTCAGGATTTAAACAAGGAACCCCTTATAAAATTCGCATATATCCCGACATCAATGGAGACGAAACCCCGGATATACCGATTGATGAGCGGCTCATTACATTGTTTTCCAATCAGACCGGGGTGGACTTCACCATTCGCAGCGGCGGATCCATTACAGGAACAATCACCGCCCCTGCGTCCGACAACGGGCACGCCCTGACGGTGTCGTTGACGGACGTTGATTCAAATCAAACCCGTACACTGGCGATTTCTCTGGTGGGAAGCGACGCGTCTTTTACCTTTAATAATTTGCGCGTGGGCCGGTACTTGGTGCAAGTTTTTGACCAAACGTCTCCGGCTGTTTACGCCGCTAAACCCGTATTGGTGAATTTGGATACGGTCTCCGGCTCTAAGAGTGTGGCGATTAGTCTTTCCATGGGGGCGGTCATCCGAGGAAAATTGGCAGACTCCGCTGGCCTTATTGTTACGCCTCAAAACCTTTATAAATTACCCGCGGGCTTTGTCATTAAACTGGTGTCCCCGAACCACACCAAGGAAGCCGTGGGTCCATCAGCTGATGGAACATTCTTCGCGGAAGTGTTTCCAAATGTTGATTACGGAATTTTTATTAGCCCGCCATCAAATCAATCTGTCGGCGATCTAGAAGGGAAAATCTTTGTGCCTGTGACGCTCCAGGGAAGGGCCGGTGTGGGAGAAGTCTTTGACTGGGGGACCGTCGTTTTAAATCCTGGAACACGGGTGACAGGAACGGTAGAAGACAGCCAGGGGGCCGGCAAGACCCATATTGTTGTCCTCGCCTATCAAACGTTGGCCCGGAATCTTGAACCCATTAAAGTTTTCACCAACGAACAAGGCCAATTCACTTTCGATGGCTTGGACCCTCGGGTTCGGTTTTATGATTTCGTGGGCAATAAGAAGGGTCACGCCGACGCTCTCCCCAATTGGTCCGAAGGGATCAAGAATATGATCGATATCACCCAACCCAGTCAAATTCAAACACTGAACCTTCAAATCGCAGCTCTCGCGGGAGGAATTAAAGGCGTGGTGGTATCTTCGACCAGTTTGGCTTTAAAAGCGGGTTTCGGATTAAAAACAGGATGGCCCGGCGTTTCCATTCTTCTCACTAAGCGAGGGGAACGAAGGGTTCTGGAATATATTTCAGAAGCCAATGGGTCGTTTAATATTCCGCTCGAAAATGGCGGATATGATATTGAGCTGATCGCTCAAAATCATAAAACACATATGGCTGCCGTGACCATAAACGGGGCGGAGGTCGATTTGGGAACCATCTCCTTGGGGGAGGGCGTGGGGTTAAGCGGAACGTTGAGGAATGCGGATGGAACCTTGCCCACCCAAATCCAAGTGGCCCAGGTGTTGGCGATTGACGCCCAGAAAAAGATTTATAGGGCCTACTTGACCGTGGAGTCCATAACCCAATCGGTCGACCGATACACATTCAATGGGCTGACGCCCGGAGTTCACACGCTCTTGGCGGTGGATCAATTGGGGCGTCCGCGGGTCCTACGCGAACAATTTAATGTTCCGGCCCAAGCCACTGTCCTGGATCTGACCTTCTCGGTTTCAGAACCCAAATTGGTGGCGTCTTTTATTCAAAAACTGCCCGATGGGGTGGAGGCTATTTTTGGATGCAATCAGGCGTTTAGAAATCTCCCTGACGATTTGGATTCCGACAGCGTCGCCGACGACAATGAGTTTGAGAATTTTGTCACGGTGACGCAGGGAAATGGGGCGTTGGCATTTACGTCCGTGGATGCGGAGCGCCACAAGGCGTCTTATCTTTACACGATGGGCAATGAAACGGGCAACTCCGCCTTGAAATTGTCGGCGACATTTAGAACCGAGGAGATGAATCCCGCGTCCGGGCAACATTTCATTGTCACGGGCTCATTTGTTCATCCTTTCGGTTTGGCCTCGGCTCAGGAAAATTTAGTGACGAGTCTCGGAGGGGAATTCTCACTTCCAGGCGGGTCGGGATTGTCATTGCCGGAAAACTGGCTTGTGTCCTCCGGGCTGGAGGGAGTCACGGTTAAATTCCAAGCGGCAGCGGGGCTGGGGGATTTCGCCGGCCAATCTGAGGCGGGGGGAATGAATGCCAAGGCGCTCGCTTTAAAACTGGGGCCCGCCTACTATCCATCTCATATGTTCAAAGCCATACGCGCCTTGGATTCCGTTCCGGATGTGAATCCTTTTAGTTCTTTTTATGACATCTTTTTGCCGGCTTCTGTGAGCCGGGTATTCAGTAATAAACCGACTTTGACATTGACTTATGATGAAACGGTCGAGGATCCCGACACTCTAAATATTTATTATTTCAACGAGGCCCAAGGCGTTTACACAATTGAAAACACGGATCGCCGGATCGACAGAGTGAACCGCACCATATCCGTGTCCATTGGCCACGCCTCCGTCTTTACGGTATTGGCATCATCGGCTTCCATTATTCGCGGCGGATCTCATTCGGGCACGGTTGAGGTTTTCAACTTTCCCAATCCGTTTGATCTGACTTTAAAAACCATCACTCTCCAACACCCCGGAAGCAATTCCGCCAGCCAACAGATACAAGGGACCATGATAAAGGTAAGCGTGCCGGATGATGTGACGGGTTCCCTGGAGATTCAAATATTTAACTTGGCCGGTGAAAAAATCCGCACTCTATCGGGGTCGGCGTCCGTCGGAGGTTCGCATTATTACGTGGAGTGGGATGGGACCAATGAGCATGGGAAAGATGTGGCCTCGGGAATATATATCGGACGCCTCACCATTAGCGGCTCGAATGAGAAATTCTTCAAGATGGCGGTGGTCAAATGATCCGGCGGATAATTCATCATTCCCGCGGATTGTTCTTCAGGGCGGCAATTTTTGCGCCGGCGGCTTTACTCATGCTGAGCTTATCAGGCCGGGTGATGGCGGAAAATAAAAACATTGGGACGGCGGGGGCGCAGTTTTTAAAAATCGGCGTGGGCGCCCGGCCGACGGCGATGGGAGAAAGCTTCGTCGCGGTGGCCGATGACGCCAACGCCGCGTTTTACAACCCTTCGGGGTTGGCCTTTATTGAACGGCCGGAATTAACGGCGCAACACAATCAATGGTTCCAAGGCGTCAATCACCAATTTGGCGCGTTCGCCTACCCGACGGATTTCGGCGCTTTTGCCTTATCCGCTATCACTCTTAAAGTGGATGATATCCAAAACAGAAATTCAGATGAAACCTATCAAGGAACATTTGAGGCGATGGATTCGGCTTATGCGGTGTCTTATGCCAAGATGTTGGGCCCGATTCATTCGATGGGCTTCACGGCTCGTTATGTCAAACAAGAAATTGGACCTTATTCTGCCGACGCCTGGGCGGGGGACGCCGGTTTCATGAAAAAATTTGTGTCCGTCCCCTTATCATTGGGCTTGGCGGTTCGGAATGTGGGCCAAAAAATCAAATTCAAAGCCGACGAGGATCCTCAACCCACCGTTTTTGACGCGGGAATGAGCGCATCTCTTTTCCATTACCGGGTTCTTTTGGCGGCCAATGTTTTTAAACCGGTTGATAATGACGTGCGCTTCGGGGCTGGAATGGAGTTTCATCCGGTTCTGACCAAAACATACCGTTTTACCCTGCGCGGCGGGTTTAATTCCGCGCACACAGATCCCGAGGCACCGGGATTTTCTTTTGGAGCTGGCCTGGGCATAAAGCAAATGAGTTTTGACTTCTCCTATGTTCCTTTTGGCGATTTGGGGAACACCTTCCGTTACTCTTTGGGCATCCGCTTCTAAATTCCCGCCTTTTTTGTATGATAAAAACCTTCCATGAAACCGTTGAAACTTTCTCTTTTCGTAATTTTTCTCTGCGTGATGTCCTTTCTGCTGGGAGCGTCCCTCCTTGATTGCTGGAACATTTGGCGTGTCAGGCAAACGGAAAAAACGGTTCGATTGGAAAATTTTAAGGCCGCAAGACTTTTCCCGATTCCTTCCGTCAGCGGATGGCCTCCGGAAAACGCGCCGTCTTCGCCCTCTTAACGGATTTTAAGGAACTCCATGACCAAAAGAGTTAGAACCAGCTTTATTATTCTC
>JAKLIS010000087.1 GCA_022709485.1 Elusimicrobiota bacterium
CTTAAAGCCAACTCCGAACTTAAAGTGAAGTACGAATCCGCCGAACGGCTCATGAGCGATATTCTTTCCGGTATCGCGGAAGACAATGTTTTCAGAATTCGCGAACATTTCAGCCAATTAGACTTACTCATCATCGACGACATTCAATACGTCATGCAGTCGCAAGCCACTCAAGAAGAGCTCCTGCATATTTTTAATTCCATGCAGCAGGCCAACCACCAGGTTATTGTCGCGGGAGATCGCGCCCCCAATAAGCTCACCGGCTTAAACGACACACTCAGGAGCCGATTTGAAGGAGGTTTGTCGACAGACGTTAAGGTTCCGGACGTGCAAACGCGGGTTGAAATCCTCAAGAAAAAACAAATGAGCCAGAATCTTAATATTCCAGATGAACAGCTTCAGTATGTGGCCCAGCATTTAACTTCAAACGTTCGGGAACTCGAAGGATTTTTGAAAAGGATGCACGCCTATGTGCATCTGTCACATCAACAAATTACGCCGGATCTTGTTCAGTTGACTGTCAGTGAAATTTTGCCTTCCAGAAATGCACCGCCGCCTCAAATGCCGCCCCCCCCTCAATGGCACTACCCGCCTGGGCCTCAAGCCCCTTATCCCTATCCCCCAACAGGGATGCCTCCCCAAGCACCGTATTACCAGCAGCCCCCTCAAGGGTATGAGGCCCACCCCAATTTGGGTGGGGGAGTTCCGCAGGCCCCAGTTCCCCCGGGACAGCCTCCAACCCCTCCCCCGCCGCTGCAACCGCCCAGTCCGCCCATTTCACGGGATCCCTTGCTGGAAGGAACAATGGGAGGACCTGTTGAAGGAACAACCGGCCAGAACCCGCCGCCTGTTTTTATCGATGGAAACGGTCAAGGAAATACCGGACAAACGGCACCGCCCCCGGACATTCAGCCACGGGTGGAAAAACAAGATCTGGCTCAATTTTTTGACGAAACGCCCATTCCGAGTCCTTCAAAAGGGCCCAAGACTCCCGAGGGAACTCCGCCCCCCGCTGACTCAGGCGATTCTGATAATCTGGGCAACTTACCCGCTTCGGACGCCGCCGCCATTTCTATTCCAGAGGTGGTTCCGGAAGAATCGGAAGCTCTTCCGACAGGCTTTAAGGAAGTGCTGGCTGTTTTCTTTTATCCCGAAGGTTCAGAGGAAATATTGGAGCTTGTTTTCAGCAAATTTCAGGAAGTTATCAAAAAGCACAAGCTTAAATTTCGTTTAAAACGGGTTCAATCCGAACCCTATCCGACGAAGGGCAAGGTAAATTACACGTCTTTTGTCGACGTGTGCAAAAACGCCAAAGTTCCTGTGGCCATTGTCATTGGCCCTCCGCCCAACGTCCATTTCCCTCAACAGGATTTTTACGATTTATTGACCGTGACCCTTGACGTTCAGGGCATATCGCTTCAGCTCATCAATTGGTCCGAAGTTTCGAAAGATTATCGTTATTTGAATTTGTCATTGGATATTGCGCTTGTCAAAGGAAAATAAGATGAACGGATTGCTCGGGGGAAAAGGGAAAACGGCGCCAGGCGCGGAAGCCCTGGTGGCATTTATCAAGTCGTTGGACATCCATGGAAAAGACGAACTCTCTATTGGTTCGGGTTTATTGGATGTGGCGCGCGCCTATTTGAATGATCGGCCCTGCTGCATCTGGAAAAATGTCGATGGCCATCTCGAAAAAACCTCAGAGCGCGGAATGGTGGATGTGTTTTTCGATGAGGAAAAAGGAACCCATCAAGCTGTATTGGCCAAGGCGGTGGCCTCCGGAGCGCTCGAATTCGATTCATGTAAAGTGAGTTCTATCATGCCGCAGTTAAAAACCGGTTTCGACGGATTTCTTCACATCCCTATCAAATCCCAAGGATTGGTGTTGGGCGTTTTTTCATTGGCGGTTTTAAAGAAAGAAGCGCAGAATATTCAATTCATTCAACCGATTGAATCTTTAGTATCTCTCGTTGGGATGCTCCTCCAAACCAAAATAGATCAAGAGAATATGGCCCAGCGAGAGGAGCGGCTTAAAGCAGAAGTCAAAGCCACCACGTCGGAACTTGAAAGCACCAATAATCGGCTCATCGAGCGGGTAAAGGAATTAAAAACTCTTTATAAAGAACTGCAGAAGCGGGTAAAAGAACTGACGGAAGCCAATAAAGCGAAAAACGAATTCCTTTCCATTGTGAGCCATGAATTGCGAACCCCCCTCACTTCGCTCACCGGATTTATTTGCGTTTTGTTAGAAGAGGAAGCCGGGGCTTTGAATCCTCAGCAAAAGAAATTCCTGACCATTGTTAAACAATCTGCCAATCGCTTGAATATTTTAATTTCAGATTTGCTTGATATTTCCCGGATTGAATCCGGGCGGCTTAATCTCACGATGTGTTCATTTTCTTTGAGCGAATTATTGCAAAGGTGTGTGGAGGATTTGCGTGCCTCGGCCTTGTCTAAAAATCTCAAGCTGAATCTCAGAAGGGACCTGTCACCTTGCGAAATATGGGGAGACCCCACCCGTATCCAGCAGGTCGTAGATAATTTAATTTCAAACGCCATAAAATTCACCGAGAGCGGAGGAATGGTTGAAGTGGTCTTGGAAAACAAGGGGGATGCCTTAAAAGTGGCCGTCATTGATTCCGGAATCGGCCTTCCTCCGGCTGAAAGAGACAAAGTGTTTGATATGTTTTACCAGGTGGATGCCACGATGCGGCGATCTACCGGGGGCACCGGCCTGGGCCTCGCCATTGCCCGCGGCATTGTCGCCTTGCATGGGGGCGAAATCTGGGTTGAATCTGAGGTCGGCAAAGGGTCCACTTTCTCTTTTCTCCTCCCGTGTAAAAAAAACCAGAAGCCTTCCTAGAACCAGGGAGCCAGGCGGTCCATTCAATTACCAGTAATCCTTAAAAGAAATCTCGATTTAAATTCCTGGCTAACTTTATAGAACTCTAATCTCGAGTTTCCTATTTGAGGGGCGTCAATTTCCGCCAATAAGAACGGGTATCTTATTCACGTCAATGGGATATGAATCATTAAGTGTCGCAAGAAACCGAATTGTGCCTTGGGCTCCAATCGACTGCTGCATCGCCATATAATCACCCATCAATTGAAAAAAGTATGAGAGGTTGTTTTTTAAGCGTTTTTGAATTTCAGGAATAACGACGAGAACGTTCCTAAAAATCTTAACCCATTTCAAATAGGAATCGTTATGCTGATCATATCCGATCTCATATTTACTTTTGTCCGGTTTTAATTGCCGGTATTGTCCGATTTTTCAAACTCCCGTACCTTTAGCTTGCGGCATACTCACAAAGGTATAATTTTAAACAGCCCGATTTTAGTGACGAGCAACGAGGACAATGGGAAAGCGTGTTGAAATCTTCATTGCCGTTTTCTGGGATTTTTTGAGCGGGTTAAATTAGTATGATTGGGACGCAAAAAGCCATCAAATCCACCGCATTTCCTTAGGAGATCGAATGCCCAAAAACCGAATTGAAAAGGTCCGCGCCGCGGTCATTGGCGGAAGCGGTGTCTATCAAATTGAGGGAATGAAAATTCGATCAACGTTTTATCCTCAAACCCCTTTTGGGAAGCCGTCTGATCCCATCACGATAGGTGAATTTGAGGGCGTTCTTTGCGCGTTTCTTCCCCGCCATGGCCGCGGCCACCGATTTTTACCCGCGGAAATTCCCCAACGCGCCAACTTCTTTGCCCTCAAAATGCTGGGCGTGGAGTTTGTTATCGCCATCTCTGCTTGCGGATCTTTAAAAGAGGAATTGGCGCCCCGTCATTTCGTGATTCCCAACCAAATCGTTGACCGCACCAAAGGCCGGCCCTCCACCTTTTTTGGAAATGGGATTGTGGCTCATGTGGCTTTCGCGGACCCTGTTTCCGCCAAGCTATCACGGGCCCTGGCGGAATCGGCGCGGGAGGTCGGAGTGCCCACGCATGAAGGGGGAACTTACATATGCATGGAAGGGCCCGCCTTCTCAACCCGCGCGGAATCAGAATTTCACCGAAAAATGGGATATGACATTATCGGCATGACGGCCATTCCGGAAGCCAAACTCGCCCGAGAGGCGGAAATGAGCTACGCCCTTCTCGCGATGGTGACTGATTTTGATTGTTGGAAACAGGATGAAGAGGTATCGGTCGATTTGGTCGTCAAAAATCTCCTGGCGAACGCCGAAAACGCAAAGAAAACGGTGGCGGATTTGCTGCCCCGGCTTTCCCAAATGGAAAATGAATACGCGGGCGCCCTTGCTGGAGCCATTTTCACCTCTCCCGAGTCCATTAAGCCCGGACTTAAAAAAACTTTAAAACCGCTTATTGGGAAATACATTCGGTGACCATCAAAGCCGTCATTTTCGATCTGGACAATACCCTCGTTAATTTTAGTCAGGTAAAACGCATGGCCGTTGAAGCGGCAGTGGATGCCATGATTGACGCCGGACTTAAGGCGGGGAAGGCCGAAACCATTCAGCGCGTCTTTAAGATTTACGAGCGGGAAGGAATTGAAGATCAACAGATTTTCGACAAAATGCTCGTCGAAGACTTGGGGCACATTGATTACCGAATCTTGGCCGCCGGCATCAACGGTTACCGCCGGGCAAAGGCGGGGAACATGGCTCTTTATCCTCATGTCCGGATCACCTTGACTCAGCTCATTAAAATGGGAATTCAAATTGCCATTGTGTCGGACGCGCCCCGGCTTCTCGCGTGGCTTAGGCTTGTCAGCATGGGACTCGATTCATTCTTCGATGTGGTGGTGGCATACGAGGACACGGGAAAACGAAAACCCGATCCGGCTCCATTCCAACTGGCTCTCAGCCGGCTTGGGGTTGAACCCAAAGAGGCTCTGATGGTGGGAGATTGGGCGGTTCGGGATATGGCGGGAGCCAAGGCCGTCGGCATGGTGTCGGCTTTCGCCCGATACGGGGACGACTTTAAGACGGATAATTCCGGCGCGGATCATGAAGTGACCGATATCATTCAATTGATTGATATCGTGTCCAAGATAAATGGCCCCACGGCCCTTTCTTGAATTGAGGAATTTTGATTTGAAAGAATTCATGTTCATATTTTTAAATGTGGTGCTTCCACTGTTGTCGGGGTTCGTCTATTTTGCTTTGGCTCGGTATGTAAAACAAATCGGCCCGCTCAGAACCCTCGTCACGGGGCAATTGACATACAGGGGGGCCTTTTGGGGATTCACCCTTTTCGGCATTTATTTAGCCACTCGCCCTCTCCAAATTTTCTTGGGCCCTCACCCCATGCCTCTTATCGTCAACAACATTCGAGAATTCCTGATGATTGGTTTATTCAGCCCCGCGGTATCGGTGGCGATGATGAGCTTGGTGCTCAGTCCCGCGAAGGTTCCCAAAGTCGTTATTCGGACCTTTTTCACGATCGGGATCTTCCTGGCCATTCTGTTCATCATTGTCAATGGCCGGGCGATCGGCGGCAGCCAAGTCATCTTTATGTTGGGAGATTATCCCGCCTATGATGGGGTATGGTTTAGCGGCCGGGCGGGGGGACCCTCTTCCCGGATGGCCCTTCTTTTTTTCATTCGCCTGATAGACCCCGTCCTCATGGTTTTCGCGGCCGGGTCTTTGGTTCTGTGGCATGGATTCAGCTATCCCGTTGAAAAAAGGATGCTTTACGACAACATGCCCCGGAAACTTTATTACATGGGATTTGCCTGCTACTCTTTTTCATTGTCGATGCTTTCCGTCGGGTTTCTGTATATTTTCATTCGAATTGCGAACCAGTGGTGGATTTATTACGTCGGGGCCTTTATTGCGGGGATCCTTGAAACCATCTCGCTTTCACTTCCTTTAAGGCGGGAAGTCCAAATCACGGAGCATCAAAAATCCCATGTTCCCTAAAACCCGCCATCGGAGACTTCGTCAAAGTGACGTTGTTAGAGAACTCGTTCGCGAAACCCGGTTGGAACCGGCGAATTTTGTCATGCCTTTTTTTGTCACTCACGGGCGCGGGATCAAAAGGGCTATTCCTTCCATGCCGGGCCAGTTTCAAATTTCATTGGATGAACTTCTCCGCCAGGCCGGACGAGTAAAAAAAGCGGGACTCAAAGCCGTTATTTTATTCGGGATCCCGAAGAAGAAAGATCCCCAGGGATCCGAAGCCTGCGCGAAGGACGGGATCGCTCAATTGGCCGTTCGGGCGCTAAAAGAGGCCTGGCCCGAATCGATTGTGATAACAGATTTATGTTTTTGTGAATACACCGATCATGGACATTGCGGCGTTA
>JAKLIS010000088.1 GCA_022709485.1 Elusimicrobiota bacterium
CCCGACTCCACCATCCCGTAGCAAGCCATCCAAGTGTTTTCCACGACGTTTTTTTTGAAACCGGCGAAGACGTCATAGCTGAAAGAAAGATGTTTAAACCAAAGGACCTCGATCGAAATCCCAGTTTCATCTCTCAAAATCACTTTGGCTTGGCCCAGGCGTGGTCCCACCCTTTTAACGTCAACAAAAACAACTTTGCCTTTCACTGCCGCTTTTGATCCGGGGATGGCTTCCCTGACAGGAATGATTCTTCTGTCTTGATGATCGCGCGGAAAATAAAATAAAAGATCTTCTATTTTCTCCAATGAGAGTTTTCGTAAAAGTTCGGCGCGTTGGGGGCCGACTCCTTTCAGAAATTGAATAGGAGTCTCCATTTTCGGGGGCCACAAAACGCGCGATTTGTCTATCACCATGGTCATCGGTCGGATATCCCTCTAATGGAAGATTTTCTCCCCTTTCCGGAGGGAATGGGTGTCGTTGCCGAACGGAAAAAGGAAGGAGAGATAGGACTTTTTGACTTTCTCATTAACAATCTCATACGCGTCGAGGGCATATGAGATTTCGACTCCGGAAGAAGTGCGGAATGTGAGGCCGCCCGTCACATGTCTTTTGTCGGACTTTGACACATTTTCTCCAAAGGCGCCCGCCCGGATACTAAGATTTTTCCCGAGAGGAATTTCCTGCCCGATATTGAGATAGTTCTTTTTTTCTTTTCCCTCATCGTAAAAACGGGTCTCACCGCTCAAAGAGAAAAGATATCCCGGCTTCATCCTCCATGTGTTTCCGGCTTGTATTGTCACGGGCAAAATGTCCCTTTTATGATTTTTCCACCATAAAAAACCCGGGGCATTTTTTAGCGCCATTCCCCACATGACGGGTCCCGTGGGATAACGAACCCCAACGCCCATTCGAACTCCGTTCCCGGTGTCAGAATCGAATCTTTTTAAGGTGTTTCCTTCATAGGTTCCGTAATCCAGATCCCCGGTTAAATAAGCCAAAGAAATTCCGAGACTTCCCCCACTTTTAAGCTTGTGAGCGCCCGCAAAACCCAAAGCGGCGCATCGAAAATTGACCTCCTTGAAATCGCCAGCGGGAGACAATGAAGAAGTCGGAACCGCTTCATGTTTTCTCCCCACCGGCTCATAAAAAATCGCGCCCGATTCCGATGTGAGAGACAAATATTGGAAAACCTTGTCTTCAAGCGGATCATTATCCCGGATATTGACCTCCGGAATATCGCTTGTATTTCCGACGAAAAATGAAGTGTAAAAAGAAGACTTGGTTAATGTAAGGAGAGTCGCGGGATTAAGAGATCCTGAAGCGGCATTTCCTTGAGTCGAGGCATAATTATTTCCGTTACCTAAGGTTTCGGGACTTATCACTCCCCCGTCAAAGGCAGTGTTAGAAATGGGGGCATTGGGATTGGCAAAAATTGAATGAGAGAACAATAAACAACTGAGAGAGAATACGAATAGGATAATGATGCGCTGAAAAAAAATTATTTGTTTGCTCCCATGGTCCCCGCAACTGGACTGGAGGGAGAGGCGGCGGTTTTTTTAGGCATTCGACCAGCCAAATAAGCCAATCGGCCGGCTTCTGTTCCGAGTCTCATGGCTTGGGCCATTTGGACGGCGTTTTTGGCTTCTGCGATGGCGGTGTTCATCAGTATCCCATCGGCGCCCAATTCCATGGCGGATGCCGCATCTGACGCAGTGCCCACGCCGGCGTCAATAATGACGGGAACGGAGGTGATCGAGGAGCGGATAAACTGAATATTCAACGGATTTAGGATCCCTTGGCCTGATCCAATGGGCGCGGCTAAGGGCATGATGGCGCTGGCCCCGGCGTCCACTAGCTTTTTGGCCATAATGGGATCGTCGTTAGTGTATGGAAGCACCGTGAACCCATCTTTAACCAAAGTTTTTGTGGCTTGAAGCAGTTGCTCGGTGTCGGGAAGGAGGGTTTCAGAATCGCCAAGGACTTCCAATTTAACGAGGTCGGTTTCCAGCAATTCCCGAGCCAAACGGGCCGTTCGAATGGCATCATGGGCGGTGTAACAGCCCGCTGTGTTTGGAAGAATGAGGATATCCTGAGGAATAAAATTCATAAATGACGATTCCGAACGGTCTTCCAAATTAACCCGCCGAATCGCCACCGTTATCATAGAGGTCCCGGAGGCGTAGATACATTCCCGCATCATTTCCAACGATTTATATTTCCCGCTTCCAATGATTAGCCGTGAGGCGATTTTGTATCGGCCAAATGAAAGGAAATCATCTTTTTTTTCTTCAGATGTGCTTTTGTTGTTCACAATGGGTTCGTTCATAGAATTTATCCTCCACCAATCATGCGGATTATTTCCAACGTGTCTCCCTCTTTCAGAGTGACATTGTTCAATTCCGCCCGCCGAATTATTTTTAAATTAAGTTCACAGGCCACCATGTTAGGATTAATTTCCTTTTTCTCGAGGTATTTTTTTATTGTGGCCCCGTCGGAAACGGCTTCATTTTTTCCATTTATTTTAAGCTGGATCTCGCTCATTTGTTAAACCTGCGAATGGAGTTCGTAAAGTTGATGATACATTCCCTTCTGACGAAGAAGCTCGTCGTGGTTCCCGGTTTCTTTCACTTTTCCTCTATCCAACACGACAATGCGGTCCGCCTTTCGAATGGTGGATAGCCGGTGGGCGATGACAAGAACGGTTCTCCCCTCCAACAACCGTTCGAGCGCCGCTTGAACGGCCCGTTCGGAAGTGGCGTCTAAAGCGCTCGTGGCTTCATCCAAAATAAGAATGGCGGGATTTTTTAAAACGGACCTCGCGATGGCGATTCGTTGCCGCTCCCCTCCTGAAAGCCGGGTGCCTCGCTCTCCAATCACGGTTTGATACCCTTGAGGCAGGTCCGAAATGAAATCATGAGCGAATGCCGTTTTCGCGGCAGATTGGATTTCTTCCAGCGTCGCATTGGGTTTCCCATAAGAAATATTATTTTCCACGGTATCGTTGAAAAGATGGGTTTCTTGTGTGACCACGCCAATCTGCCGGCGAAGACTTGAAAGGGTAATGTCTCTAATGTCCTGGCCGTCCAAATAAATGCCCCCTTCTTGGGGATCATAAAACCTCAAAATGAGCTGGGCCAAAGTGGTTTTTCCAGATCCCGAGGGACCCACCAGAGCCACTATTTCCCCTTTTTGAATGGTGAGATTAATTTTATCCAGCACTTTAGGCGCGGAAGGATAATTGAAACTGATATTTTTGATTTCAATTTTATTCGATAGCGTTGGAACATCGATGGCCGAGGTTTTTTCGGTCACCATTCCTTTTTGGTCCAGAAGGTCAAATATTCTTTCAGCGGCGGCAAAACCCTGTTGAAACTGAACATTGACGCTGGCAAATTTCTTAATTGGATTATAAAGAGACATGGCGGCGCCAATAAAAGCCATAAAAGATCCCAGCGACCACGCTCCGCTAATAACATCGCGCCCGCCGATGATGAGCATGAAAGCCAAAACCATGGCCCCAATAGTTTCCATAATGGGACTTGAACGCGCTTCAATGCGGGCCAATTTCATGATGACGGAAAAAAATGTTTTGTTTTCCTTGGCAAAATCGTCGATCTCTTTTTTTTCATTTTGAAAAGTTTTCACAATCGGCATGGCTACAACCGCTTCCTGGATGATGTTGTACATGTCCGCCATTTTGGCCTGTCCTTCCCGTCCCGCTTTCCGGCTTTTCCGACCGAGATTAATCAATACCAGTCCAACCACTGGAAGAACAAGAAAACACAGCAATGAGAATTTCCAATTCGTGTAAAAAAGAAACCCAATAAGTCCCACTATCGTCAAACCGTCTCGGATGATGATTGTGGGGGCCGATGAGAGGGAGATTTGCAGATACGTCACATCATTTGTGAGGCGAGCCAAAATCCCGGAAGAGGTGGTTTGATTAAAAAAACCCATCGAAAGGGAATATAGATGTCGGTACGCCGTTTCCCTGAGATTCCGGGCAATCGACTGCCCTACATAAGCCGTGAGATAGGTATGGGAATACCATAAGATAGCCTTAAGAGCCATGATAGATACGAGCGCGGAAACTCCGGTGAGAAGAGTGGTGTAATCGCGGGGTGTGAGGGCGTTGTCCACTAAAAATTTCATCAACCATACCACGGTGGTGGAAATGGCGGCGACCAAAGTCATACAGGCAATGGCAACCAAAAGTCGGCCCCAAAGAGGCTTAAAGAGAGGAAGAATACGTTTGATCATATATTAAGCGACCTTTTCCAAAATGGCGCGGGCGGCGCGGTCGCTGGCGCCTTTGCCCCCGAATTGATTTCTTAAATTTAAGAGTTCCCGGCGAAGGGCCATCCTTTTTTGTGGATTTTTCATCCACTCAATAATGGGGGCGGCGATATTTTCGGGAGTGGCTTTCGCCTGGATTTTTTCAGGGACGATTTCTTTTCCTGCCAGCAAATTCGGCATGCCGATGTAAGAGATATTGATGAGAGATTTGGCCACCCAGTAGTTAAAGATGCTGGTTTTATACATCACTACCATAGGAATGCCGAGGAGCGCATTTTCCAAGGTCTCCATTCCGGAGGCCGTCATGGCGGCGTCCAATTGGGTCCGATAAGAAAAATTTTTGTCTTCCACCATTTCAATTGAGATCTTTTCTTCCCCATTCTCCCGTAAAATCCGTTCGTAAAGATTTTTATTGACGTGTGGAACGGTAAAAAGGACATACCTGGTTTCCGGATTCTCTTTTTTAATAAGTCCGGCCGCTTTCAGCATAATGGGAAGATGCCGCTTAATTTCGTCGGGCCGGCTGCCGGGGAGAAGGCCGATTACTTTGCCGATTAAATTCGTTTGGTCGTTTTCCGAGACGTGAGGAATGTAATCCAGCAAAGGATGGCCGACAAATTTCGCCGGAAGCCCCCGTTTTTCATAGAAATCCGCTTCGAACGGAAATAAACAAAGAAATATATCGATAATTTCTCTTAAGCCGTCGGCCCGCCCGGGACGGCTGGCCCAAAATTGAGGGGAGGCATAGTAAAACACTTTATGTCCAAATTTCTTGGCTATTTTGGCGACGCGGGAATTAAAGCCGTAAAAATCAACAGTAATAACGGCGTCATATTTGTTCTTTTCAAGTTCGGGTTTAACAACGTCTGATAAAATTCGTTTAAAAAATAAAATCTCTCTGGGCGAAATATAAAAACCAAAGACGTGTTGATGAACAATGTTTTGAAGAAATTTGTCGCTCACATTTTTCAAATGGTTGCCGCCCAGCCCCGTGACGTGAAGCTCTGAGTTTAGGTTTTTTAAAGAGAGAACCAATTGGGAGGCCAAAAGATCTCCCGATGGATCTCCCGCGACGATAAACACCTTTTTCATTTAACAGCTCCGGGTGCTTGCATATGGACTCCCGCCATATGGGGTCCATGGTGAAGCGACATGTTCTTTAGAATCTCCAACGCCAATTCCAGAGCGTTGCGGCCGTGTTCTCCCCCGACAAGCGGCTGGACGCCGTTTTCAATGCAATAAATGAAATGCTCCAATTCGCGCCGGAGCGGATCGTATTTTTCAAGGCGGGGATGAATGGCTTCAACATCCAGAAGAGACTTAAAAACGGGTCCTTTTCGTTTATAAATTTTGAGACTTCTTTCGGAGTAATCCAATGAAAGATACGCGTCGGGCTGGAAGACTCTAATTTTTCGATATTTTTTTAAGGTGACTCGGCTGGCTGACAAATCCGCGCGGCAGCCATTTTGAAAATACAGTGTGGCTTTGACAATATCTTCATGATCGCTGATGACTCTTCCCCCCACGGCATCCAACCGAATCACGGGCTCCTTCACCATGGAACAAATAATGTCGAGATCATGGATCATCAAATCTAATACCACGCCCACGTGGGATACCCTCGGGTCATAAGGGCCGAGCCGGCTCACTTCAATAAAGACAGGTTTTTTAACGTGTTTTGCCATTTCTACCACCGCTGGATTAAATCGCTCAATATGCCCCACCTGTAGGGTTAAATTATTTTTTTTCGCCAGCTCAATAAGTTCTTCGGCTTCTTCAACAGTGGAGGTGAGCGGTTTTTCAACCAGACAATGAACGCCTCTTTCAAGAAAGTATTTGGCCACAACGAAGTGGGCGGGAGTGGGAACGGCGATAGTCACCGCGTCCAGTTCGTCCGCCATTTGTTCCATTGAATGGAAAACATTTGTTTTATTTTTTTC
>JAKLIS010000089.1 GCA_022709485.1 Elusimicrobiota bacterium
ATTGGAATTCATTGTGAGAATGGCGATGAAAAGTCCAGAATTAAAATTCAACAAATGCGGGGGAGTTGTTCGCCTGAGAGCATATCCAAGACGCGAACGGACCCAATCCGGCTTTTCATTGTGACAGGCGCCGAAACAGGGGCCGTGACTTCCCCAATGACGGCGGCCCCCGCTCCATCGGGAAAGGAAGCAATTATTTTCTGGGCGCGGCCGGCGTCTTTTTGGGCCACGAAAGCCACAAACCGGCCTTCGTTGGCCACATGCAATGGATCGAGCCCCAGAATTTCACAAGCGGCTTGAACATCTTCACGCACGGAAATTTTTTCTTCTGTGATTGTAATCGATTTGTCAGCCGCGGACGCAATCTCATTGAGGGCGCTCACAAGTCCCCCGCGCGTCAGGTCCCTCAAACAGTGAATCTCAATTCCTTTTTCGATCATTTCTAAAACGATGCCGGCCAGAGGCGCGGCGTCCGATTTGATCTCGCTTTCAAACTCAAGGCCTTCCCTCACCGCCATGATGGCCATTCCATGCCGGCCAAGATCCCCGCTTAGAATGACGGCGTCCCCCCCTTGAAGAGAGGATGGATGGATATTCAAATTATGTTCCCGCACGCCGACCCCGGAGGTGTTGATATAAATCCCGTCCCCTTTTCCGCGGTCCACCACTTTGGTGTCGCCGGTCACAATTTCTATCCCCACGCGGTCAGCTGCTCTTTTCATGGACTGAACTACTTTCCAAAGAATTTCCATGCAAAGCCCCTCTTCCAATATAAATCCCGCCGACAGATAAAGGGGCCGGGCTCCGCTCATAGCCAAATCGTTCACGGTGCCGTAAACGGCGAGTTCTCCAATGTCTCCTCCGGGAAAAAATAGGGGGCGCACCACGAAAGAATCAGTGGTAAAAACAAGATTTTCGTGCGGCCATTTCAAAACAACAGAATCGTGGGGAGCTGAAGGTGAACCAAAAACAGAGAGAAACATTTTCTCAATCAATTGATTCATGAGCCGCCCGCCGCCCCCATGGGCCAATGTGACCGCGGGGTATTCATCAATGGGAATGGGACAGGTGATGCTGAACTCACCAACGGCCGTTTTTTCAGCCATGGGTTTCCACCTCATCCACCTCTTTGCGTTTCCAATAACGATAATAAGCGGCGCAGGCGCCTTCGGTTGACACCATGGGCGCCCCGAGGGGCCGATCCGGCGTGCAGCGTTTTCCAAAAGCCGGGCAGTCAAATGGCTTCATCTCTCCCCGAAGGACAAGCCCGGCCATGCATTCCGGCGATTCCTGCGATTTAATTTGGGAAACCGGAAATTTTTTCCCGGCATCAAAAGCGGCGTATGGCAGACGAAGCCCCAAACCGCTTTGCGGAATTTCTCCGATCCCTCTCCAAGCGCGGGGAACAATTGTGAAAACCTGGGATACCAAATTTTGGGCGGGCAAATTTCCTTTTTCACGCACCGACCGCGCGTACTGATTTTCCACCTCTGCCCGGCCTTCTTCCAATTGCGTGACGCACATCAAAATGCCCTGCATAATATCGATGGGCTCAAACCCCGTCACAACGATGGGGACTTTATATTTTTGAGCGATGGACTTATATTCCTCAACTCCCATCACGGTGCAAACATGGCCCGCGGCCAAAAATGCTTGGACTTTATTTCGAGGCGAACTGAGGATAGCTTCCATCGCGGGCGGCACCAGCACATGGGAGACGAGAATTGAGAAATTTTTGATGCCTCGCTCTTTGGCTTGAAAGACAGCCATCGCATTGGCGGGCGCCGTGGTTTCAAACCCCACGGCAAAAAACACAACTTCTTTTGTGGGGTTGGCGTCCGCCAGTTTCAAGGCATCCAGCGGCGAATACACCATGCGGACATCCCCACCCTGGGCTTTCACCGAAAGCAGATCATTCTGAGTCCCCGGCACACGCAGCATGTCTCCAAATGAACAGAAAATTACTTGAGGCATGGCGGCGATGGCGACCGCTTTGTCAATGAGCTCCACTGGGGTCACGCAAACGGGACAGCCAGGGCCGTGAAGAAGAGTAATATTTTGGGGAATGAGCTCATCAATCCCGAATTTCATGATGGAATGGGTTTGGCCGCCGCAGATTTCCATGAGCGCCCAGTTCCCATGGGCCGCTTTTTTTATTTCGCGGGCCAAAACATGGACGCCGGCGGCGTCCCGGTATTCATCAAGATACTTCATTCTTCGATCTTCTCCAACTCGCCCATTTCTCTCAAATATTCAAAAGTTTTTTCGGCTTCGGCGGGGTCGACAATGCTGATGGCAAAGCCCACGTGAACAATGACATAGTCACCGATTTTCACCTCCGGGACATAAGCCAGGTTCACTTCCCTAATGACACCGCCAAAATCCACCCGTCCCGTCTGAAACATTTGTTCACCGGGTCGAATGGAGACCACTTTTCCTGGAATAGATAAACACATTAATTCGACTCCTTTAAGCGGGCGGCCGCCACCGCCACTTGCCCAAATGACAAGCCTCCGTCATTGGCGGGCAGGCGCTCTGGCCAATAAGCGCGGAAACCCTCTTCATCCAGCCGCGCGGCGGTCCGCTCAAGAAGATATTTATTTTGAAAGCAACCTCCGGATAAGACCACGTTGCGTATCTTAATTATTTGGGCCAAAGACACCGCCGACTCCGCCAGGGCGTTATGAAATTTTAGAGCGATGAGTCGGCGAGAGACTTTGTCGGCCAGATCGCCCAGAATTTCTTGGACCATCGGTTTCCAATTCAACACATAGCTTCCATTTCCCAACGGCTCCACCGGGATGGAATAATGGGCTTTTGATCCGATTCCGTGGAGAACAAACTCCAACGCCATCGCCGCCTGCCCTTCAAATTCGGAGGTCTGTTTTAAATCCAAAAGGGATGAAACGCCGTCAAAGATGCGTCCCACGCTGGATGTCAAAGGGGCGTTGACTCCGTTTTCCATCATGGTTTTCAACACTTTGAGGTCATAAAGATTAAAATCCTTAAAAGGGGCCAAATGCGTTTTCTCAAACGCGGCGGATCCAAAAATGGCAAAAAGAAGTCCGAGGGCGGATCGCCTGGGCTCTCGAATCGCGGATTCTCCTCCCGGAAGCAGAAACGGACTGAAATAGCCCACCCGATTAAAACCGGTCCGGTTGGCCACCAAAAATTCTCCTCCCCAAATCGTGTCGTCTAATCCAAAACCCGTCCCGTCCCAAGCCACGCCAAAAACGCGTCCTTTAAGTCCATGTTCCGCCATGCAGGAGACAATATGAGCATGGTGATGCTGGACGGGAACCGTGGAAATATTCATTTCCTTTGCGTGGGTTGTGGAGTAATAATCCGGATGGAGATCGTGGGCCACCCCGCTTAAATCCAGTTCATATAATTGAGTCATGCTTTTTTTTGCGGCTTGAAAGGCTTCATATGACGGTCCTGACGCCAAATCTCCCAGGTGTTGGCTGACAAACACTGAATTCCCCGCCGACACAGCCACCGTGTTTTTCAAATGGCCGCCCACCCCCAGGATGCCGGGGGCTTTTTCTCCCATATCCAAACTCACCGGGGCCAATCCCCTTCCGGCGCGTAGAATAAACGAGTGGCCCATCATTATCCGAGCCACCGAATCATCCATCGGACGAACAATCGGCCGATTATGAACCAGAAATAAATCGGCAATGTTCCCAAGTCGATTCAAAACCTCATTTTCATCAAAGCAGATGGGTTCTTCAGATAAATTTCCGCTGGTGGCCACAACGGGGAATCCTATTTCCTTTAGTAGCAGCGCGTGAAGCGGGGAATAAGGGAGCATGACTCCCAACGTCGGATTTTCCGGAGCGACAAAATATGAAATATGAAGCCTCTCCAATTGAGAAGGCGCCGTGGACCGCTTTTTTAATGAACGGAAAAACCGTAAAAGGGCGCCGAACATTTGATCGCCGTCCCGGTGACTGGAAGGCAAACCGTCAATCCGATTTAAAATGACAATGGGCGCGGCCGCAGACCTGAGAAGATATTCCTCTTCTTTTGACACCTCGCACACAAAACGAAGGGACGCCAGACTGGGAAACATGAGCGCGAAGGGTTTTTCCGCGCGATGCTTTCGGAGGCGAAGTTCTTTAACCGCTTTGTCACTCCGGGCGTCCACAAAAAGATGGAATCCCCCGATCCCTTTGATGGCGACAATCAGTCCCGACCTTATGGCCTCTGCCGCTTTTATCAGGGCTTCGTGGTGATGAGAAATTACATTCCCGGATTTGTCCCAGAGCGATAATTCCGGCCCGCACACCGGGCAGGCATTCGGCTGCGCGTGAAACCGGCGGTTCGATGGATTCTCATACTCCCTTCGGCAGGGATCGCACATTTCGAATTTCCTCATGCAAGTGAACGGCCGGTCATACGGCAACCCTTCAATAATGGAAAACCGGGGGCCGCATTGCGTGCAATTTGTAAATGCGTATTGGTAACGACGGTTGGCGGGGTCAGAAATGTCGGCCAAGCAATCCGGGCAAATATTTAAATCCGGAAGGACCTGTGTGATCTTTTCACCTTCATGTTCACTTTCCTTAATTTCAAAAGTATGAGACCCCTCCGGGGCCACAGGAACCCACCCCACGGATTGAATGACGGCGCTGGGCGGCGCTTCATTTTTCAACCGTGTCACCATTTCATCCACAATGGGTTCTGAGCCTTCAACCTCAATGATGAGGCCTTCCGGTGAATTGGACACCCATCCCGTGAGACTCATTTCCCGCGCCAAACGGTAAACAAAAGGCCGAAAGCCGACCCCTTGCACCGCGCCCTGAACCAAAAGGCGAATGCGTATGAGGTTTTGAGTGGAAGTAATTTGGTTAATGGTTTTCATGTGTTTAAAAAAAAACTCCTTTACTCTTTTGGAGGGATGACTCTTTGGGTTTGCCTCTTACGCTTTCGTCATGCCAACGGAGCCTTCTCGTCATGCCGAGAATTTTCTGCTCAACACGAGAATTTTCTGCTCAACACGAGAATTTTCTGCTCAACACGAGAATTTTTTGCTCGGCACCGACATGGCCCTGAGCAGAGACATCTCAGGGCGACGAATCCGTGCAAAAACATCACGGGACGGCGGGGGTTTCATCCAGAGTCAAGCTGATCTTATCCACGCCCCGGCCGCCGGATAGAGGAGTGAGCTCGTGGCACCGGGGACAGGCCACGCAAGGCATTGGATCGTGATGGTCAACATGATCGTCTTCACAGGGACCCTTAAAACCGCAGCTGATGCATTCAATTCGGGCGGGCACCACGCTCACTTTTAAATCTGCTTCCGATAACAAAGTTCCCGCCGCCAATGATTTGAAGGCCTGCCGAAAAGATTCTATGGAGTGAAGTTCCAGGGCGCCCACTTCAATGGAAATCGCTTTGACGTCTTTGGCCGCAATGGGCCCCTGCCCTTTTAATTTGGACAGGGCGATTTTAACCACTTCTTCCAATAAAGAAATTTCATGCATATCGCAACCCGACCATTCCTTTTAGGATTTAACGCTCTGCAGAGCCTTCATGTAATTGGCCCGTTCAAAGGCCGAAGGATCTTCCACGGACTTATGGCTCATGCTCCCCTTCATTTGCTGCAAGGATTCATATTCATGTTCTTCCATCCAGACGCTCATGTTCTCAAGAACTTTAGAAGCGTGGGGAATACCGTTTTTAAGAAGCGCGGAACACATCATGGTGACGTCCGCCCCCGCCATGACCATTTTAAGGACGTCAAAATGCTCATGAATGCCGCTCGTGGCAGCCAAGCTCGCTTTGACATGGCCGTAAAGAATTCCAATCCACCGGAGCGGAAGACGGTTCGCAAACCGGGTGCTGAGCAAAACGTTGGGGAGCACTTCCAGTTTTTCTAAATCGATATCCGGCTGGTAAAACCTGTTGAATAAAGCCAAGCCGTCCGCTCCGGCGTCATCCAAACGCTTCGCCATATTGGCCATCGAACTGAAATATGGGCTCAGCTTCACCGACACTGGAATTTTAACCGAGGCTTTCACCATCTTTAAAATGTCGAGATAGGTTTGTTCAATTTGACACTCGTTGTTAGTGATGGTTGCAATATAACAATAAAAAGTTTTTCCGTAATTACGACAAATATTTTCCATATAAAGGATGGACAGACTGTTGAACTCAGCGGAACGATATG
>JAKLIS010000009.1:0-12714 GCA_022709485.1 Elusimicrobiota bacterium
TTCGACTGAACTATTCGGAAACCTGGCTGGTGAAAGACGCGGATCCTTATCTAGACACCGTGGCGTTTGATTTTGCGGTCAGAGGCAATCGCAATCTAGGATTTGCGTGGGGAGGTGACGCCGTTCAAGTGGAAGTTCGAAAACGCCATTGGTATGCCGATGATCACCGTGTTTTAGCCCACATTGAAACCCTTCAGCGCAAGGAGAGAATAGACATCGCCCAGTGGATGCCCAGTGGCCAGGACACCAATTCCGCTCTCCGCGTGGACCGGGGTCAAGTCTATGTATTCAGTCAATTGGAAAAACTGGGAATGCGGCTTGAAAAGGGCCGGGAAGTTGGATTTTCATTCCCGGATGCTCGTGACAACTGGGAGCTCTACAATGAAGAGTCCCTCCAAATTTGGCATCAATATAATGCCGGAACTCAAATGGACGACGCGTACGTATATTGGGATGGACTTTACACTTACGAAAACCGGTGGACCAAGGTTTCTCCTTCAGGCAATCATCGTATGCGGGCCTCCTCCGGATACGTAAACGCAGGATCAAGCCTCTATTGGAATAATTGGTATTCGCAAGGGCGTCTCGGATTTATCGGTTCAGGAAACACATTCGGCGTTCCCATTGTGAAAGGTTACGGTCTGGATGCGATGGCGAATGGTTTGAGCCTTAATCCATTTGAAGATGGGGCCGATATCCGTGAGGATCCCATTTGGCGACCGCTTTATTTTAGGCCGGGGGGCGGCGCCGGGAAAGTTCTTGGAAATTACAACCCGTCGGAATGGCCCGATTATGATCCCTGGAGCTACTTAAATGCGTTCATAGACGGAATTGAAGCGTTTTGGGCCGCTTTGGCGGGGCGCGATGAAGAACCCCGGCGGGAAAAAGAAGCCGGGCCGGGTTCCATTGTCGGCGGGAATAAGGCAGAGAAAGCCCGTCGTTCAGGCGAAGCGCAAAGCAAAGATCAGGTTGGAACTCGAAGAGAAGAAGGAAAGACAGAGTCTCCCGTTTCTGGGGACAATGCAGGCCCTGCTAAGGTTGTGCGTGACAGTACGAGAACGTCAGAAGACCAAAAGGCCTCAGGGCCAGCCGAATCTGTTCTTGCTACTCGAGCGGCTCCATCGGATCAAGGCAAAGATGATTTTGAGAATATCTTTGATGTATTCGATCTGGGATCTGATGGCGGAACCACGAATTTTGAACAGAAGGCTGATGAAAATGAAATTGAGGCCGTGGCAAGAATCGATAAGGGCATTTCTGAACCTTCCCCGTTAGAAGGGAAAACTTCGGAAGAAAAGCCGAAAATACCTGACGCCAAAGAGGACTCTGAAATTATGGCATGGGTCGGTGTGGGTACTCGGTTAGGTGTTCAAAATAATCTTTCAAATACTCCGTCCGCTGTGAAGCCAGGGGGGGGGATCAATGGGATCGTGACGGGAGAGAATATTTCGAGAGATGCGGTTCCTCCCACAGCTCCAAAAATTCCTGGAGGGGCCCCTCGGGTAATTGAAGCAGAAAACGCAATAGTTTTACCGAATGCTACTGAACCAACCCGGACTGGCGTGAGAACGCCTAAAGTGGGCCAAGAAAACGTGGCTCAAAAAGGTCAACCTGTCCCAGGCCAGAAGCCAACGGGAAAACCTGAGCCCCAACCGTCTAAAGGAACGGAAGGCGCTCCTGGAGTGGCAGGCCAAGTCGTCACCCCCGGCCAAGAATTTTCAATTCCACGAATGGTGGGCTCGGCTCTTTCCCTGATGGGCCCTATAGCGGCGTACATGGTCAACACAGGAGGAGTCCTATTTCAATCTATCCGGCCCACCATGCCGGGTCGGTATGCCGAAGGTCGCCAGGAAAGAACGGGAAGGCCCGGAATTCCAACGCCCCCGATAATGAGTCAAAGCGGTCTTTTCAGCGGGTTTGGACCGCCGCCTTCCATGCAGGCCCCCGTTCAAGAAAAAACCGGCCGGGACCATCGCGGCCGCAAAGCGCGTCAAGAAGAAGCCGGGTTGGGTAACCTACAGATGGGGAGAGGACAAGCCGGCGCCCAACCTGCTCAAGCTTTGCCCGGTAAATTCCCTATGGGAAAAGTCCAAGGAGGTGAAAAACCGGGCAAGGCGGGTGTGTTTGGCGGGAAAGATGAACCGGCCAAATTAAGAGCCGCGCGAGAACCGGCAAAACCCTACTTGGTGGAACGAGAGGCGGCGCAGATCAAAGGGGTTTTTGTGGGCGCCGACGGGAAGAAACATCTGGGCGATTTTCGTTTGAGCGTGGACACTCAGGGCCGGTTAAGCTTGACTCTTTTGAATGCTCAAACTCCCGTCAATGGACCCGTTTGGTTGAGACTTGAAAACGCGAAGCAGCCCGTGTATGTCAAACTCACGAATGGAGTTGTTGAAGTGTCCGGTAAGGCGGGCGCGGGGGCGGCAGCCGCCCTTCTTTCCAATTTGCGGCGAATGGAGCCTTATGGGACGGCTCTTCTCATCGCGCGGCCAGAAGCGTCAGGCCGATTCAGTTTGGAAGCGGTCACTTTCATCGACAAAGGAACCTTAAGGCTCATTAATCCTATCACGGGCCGTGAGGTGCCCATCGAGAGCCGCGGCCGGCTCATTCTTTGGACTCCCTCCGGCCGAGTTGTGGTGACCGCGCCGACGCGGAAGGCCGAAGGAGGGGTCCTTCACCTGCTCAAATCTGAAAGTAAAATGGCCCAGTATCAATTTTTGACGAGCCTTCCCCCGGGACCTATTCTCGAAGATAAGGTCAATCTGGCTGAAACCACTCTGTTGGTGGATAGCAAAGGTAATATTTTCAAATTCGATTTCTGGAAGGGCCAAGGTCCGGCCGCCGCGCAAAACCGTTTGCGGGCCGCGGCTCCGGGTCCCGCCATTATGGTTGTCCCCGGAGGGCTCAAAGGGGCCATTGTGGAGCGAAACAGGGCTGTGCGCGGAACGGTTCGGGCGGACGGCGGGGGACCTGCCATAAAAGTCCCTCGGTTCCAATTGCCCGGCCCCAAGCCGCCTCTTGTTATCGGTCCCCAGTTTAGAGCGATTTTTTCTCAGATGCCCATGGCGCCCATGTGGAGAATGCCCGCTCCTTTCTTGCGGGCGGGGGCCATGAGCCCGCCCATTCTAAACAGGCTCATTCTCAGCATGCCTTTTAATCTTCGCTTCGCGCTTTTGAACATCAATAAATTTCATGTGAAGGAAATCGCGCGGCGGGCGGCCGAGGCTAATTTCTTTGTTCAAAATGTTTTCTTCAATGGTCTGGCAGAATTTATGGCATCCAAGAAAGGATTTAAACCGATTGGCGATCCGGGGCGCCGGGGTCAGGAACAGAAACCCAAATCAAATGTTCTTTGGGCGCGGTCTTTCCAGGGTGTTGATTTGAAAATGACGGGTTTGGATTTCCAGCGGCTATTGCGAGCCAATCCACTTCAACTCCGGCTTATTTTGAATGACGCCGTTATGAAACTGGGAAGAGCAATCGGGAAGCCTTCGCTGTTCAATTTAAACCCGATTATTTTTGAAGGTAATGCGTTTCGTATCGCCGTCCGTCAGAACCCTGAGTGGTTCCAAAATGCTCACGTGGCGGTGGTTTTTGAGCCCTTCTCGAAAGCCCCTCAAGTGGGTTTTATTGGTGAAGATGGAATGATGTGGACGCCCATCGCCAATTTCACACAACTGAAGCAGTTTGATGTTCCGAAAGTGGAAAAAGGACGCGTGGAGTTGGCGCCTATTCAAAATATGGTTCCCAGAGACAATAGAGCTTTTCAAGTTATTGAAGATGTTAAGCCCATTCATAACGAGTCATTTTCCGTCGATGAAAAGCCGGAATTTTCTCGGGCTTTAATTCAAAAAAATCTTTTGCGATTGGGATTTAATGGAGGCGTGTCACTTTCCGATACGGTCGAAACCGCGGGGATAGTGACGGCCCATGGAATCCAAATTTTTGACTCCCCCATTGTCCAAGAGTCCCAAGACGCCGTGGAAATTCAGCCGTCCGCTTATGAAAACGCCGGAAAAGATTTTATCCCGTTCCATACGCATTTGGGGTATCCGGCTGGATTTAAAGGAATGGCCCGATTTGCACCGACAGCCGAGGATATCAACGCCCAAAGAACGATTCTTCTGATTGCTTCCAATAATAAATTCAACGGCGATATGCCGGGGATGATCATCCACGCCTCGGGAGAGATGACCTTCTTCTGGGTGGGGATGAATAATTCCGACCCCGTGTTTATCCGAGTGGAAACTCCGGGGGGTTTTCGTCAGGAAGGATTTGTCTATGAGTGGGAGTTAGAAGAAGCGGCTATTACCGGCCGACTTCAGGTTCATCACGCGCCTGGCTTGGGGAATGTGACGCCGGGGTTTGAAACTTTTTGGAATGCCGAGCCCGTTGTTGCCTGGGACCGGCGGAAAATGATTTGGAGAGAAGATTAAGTTCCCAGTTCCCGGTTCCCAGTTCTCAGTTGCCCTCACCCCGGCCCTCTCCCTAAGGGAGAGGGAGCCTGACTTTGAAAATCATCCACCCACAAGAAAGGAATAGGTTTTTTTGGGACCGCGCTTTTATTTTATCCCTCTCCCGCTTGCGGGAGAGGGTCGGGGTGAGGGTCCCAAGCACTAAGCACTAGGCACTGTCTCTGGGAACTGGGAACTGGGAACTGGGAACTGGGAACTGGGAACGAGGAAGATTAATTAATCCAAGCATTTAGCACCAGGCACTAAGCACCAGGCACCAGGCACTTTTCTTTAGGATTTCTGCGGCAAATACCTGTACCCGATGCGCTCGACCGTTTCAATTCGGTTTTCGAACTTGCCTAGCTTTTTCCGAAGCCGGCCCACGTGGACGTCCACGGTTCGCGTGTTCTGGTAAAGCTCATGGCCCCATACCGATTCACAAAGCACTTCCCGGGTCAGGACGCTGTTTTTGGCCCGCATGAGGGCCGCCAAAAGCTCGAATTCTTTCGGCGATAAATCGACCGGCTGACCTTCAATTTCCAACCGATGTTGATCCAAAAAGAGTTTCACCGGGCCGTCTTCCACAATTCCCGTGACCTCTTCTTTCGGCTTGGACCGCCTCAGCACCGCTTTAATGCGCGCGGTCAATTCTCCTTGGTTGAAGGGTTTCACTATATAGTCATCGGCTCCAATTTCGAGTCCCGCGATTTTATAGGAGTCCACTGACTGAACCGTCAACATGACCACGGGAATATTTAAAAAGGATGGATTATTTCTCAGCTTTTTTATGACTCCGAACCCGTCTTCATCGGGGAGTTGGAGGTCTAAAACAATCAGATCGGGTTTGTAATGAGGCAATTTTTTGAAAAAATCCGCCGCGGTAGACGCGGAATCGACCATAAATCCATCTCTTTCTAAAACTGTTTCCACCAATCGCCGGATATCCGGGTCGTCGTCCACCACAAAAACTTTGTGCTTTAAGTTCCCAACCATCTTATCCCCCTTTCTTAATCCAGATTCAATTTTGCCTTAATTTCGTCCGTTAATTTTGGAATTGTGAAAATAAAAGCGGTTCCTTTTCCGTTTAAAGCCGGGCTTTCAATCCAAATTTTTCCGCCGTGCGCTTCAATAATGCCTTTAACGATGGCCAAACCCAAGCCGGTGCCTTTTTGTTGCCGGGCGAGGCCTTTGTTTGTCTTCACTTGTTCGAATTTGCTGAAAAGCTTTCCCATCATGTCTTTCGGAATTCCAACGCCGGAATCTTGAATGGACACCTCTAAATAAGTGGGAAATTCCCGCGCCCCGAATTTAATTTCCCCGTCTTCGGGAGTGAATTTAACCGCGTTAGACGTTAGATTAATAAAAACCTCAGCCAATTTGTCTTTATCAACAAATGCCAATGGCCCATTGGGGGTGATGGTCGATGAAAATTTAATTTTCTTTTCTTCCATCTGAGGCTTGAATAATACCTCCATTTCATGGGACAGTTCATATAAAGCCAATGTTTCAGGGACAAGTTTAAGTTTCTGCGCTTCGATTTTGGCCACATCCAACAGATTGTCGATGAACCGGCCCAGCCGGACGGTGCTGTTTTTAATAATGGAAAGATAATCTTTTTGGAGATGGGTCAAGGGGCCTCCTGCTTCTTTTAAAAGCAGGTCCAGGTACCCTCTAATGGAGGTGATGGGAGACCGGAGTTCATGGGTCACGTTTGAAATAAAATCTTGTTTCATTTGATCCAATTCGCCCAATTTTGAAGCCATTAGGTTGAATTCCGCGGCCAATTCTTGCAGCTCATCTCCGGTGTTGATTTGAATGCGGTGGCCGAGCTTCCCTTCGCCGATGGTCCGAGCGCCGGTTTTTAAGGTGTCTATGGATCGGGTTAACACCCAAGCCAGAAGAAAGGCGAGACAGACGCCCAAAATAAGTGAAAAAACCAAAGCCGATCCGATTTGAACCCGGGCCCCCCGAAGTTTCCCCTGCAAAATTAAATCGCTGTTTTTTTTATCAAAGCCGATTTGAGCGGCTCCGCGGAAAACCGCCGGCGTCAGGCCAATCATAATAGGAAGAGATAAATTGATTATTTCTTTGCCGTCGGGTTGGGTTAATTTTTGTGTCAGAGGATTTTGATGAGCCCGATACGCCAGGGCTTTTTCGGTGGGTTCATCATTTAACACTTTGTTGATCATCAACGGATCCGTATGGACAATTACTTTCCCTCCCGGCGATAAAACCATGGCGTAGCCGATGTCGGGGGTCCGCTTAAGCATGGCAAGGTAGTTCACCATATCCGTTTCATCGTCAATCAACATGGCCTCGCGGGCCACTTGAGCCAAAGAGCGGACGATATTTTCCCGGTATTCTTCTTGTTGTTCTTTATAAGTTTTGGTTTGGAACCGGAGGAGGATGGCGCTTAAAGAAAGCGCGACAACCATCACAAGGAAAGTGGCAAACAATACAAGCTTCGTTTTAAAAGACATGAGGGGTATGATGTTACAGAAAGATTGTCCTCGGTAAAAGGCGTTTAAAGGGAGTTTTTTTTAAATTTAGGTGATAATTCAATTTTACTCTGATATCCTTTTTAAACATTATGGATGGAAAACCCGCGCCGGCCCAGATTCTTGTTATCGAAGATGATAAATCCATCTCCTCGATGCTTCAGGATTTATTGACGGAAGAAGGCTATCTGGTCAAAGTGGTGGGGGATGGCCGGGAGGCCGTCCAGCTTTTGGCCGAAGTGTCGCCGGACCTTGTGCTTTTGGACTTGAATCTTCCGGGTTTGTCGGGCCATGGCATCCTTGAAGAAATCCGTAAAAGGGACCTGGAATACAATCTTTTCATTCCCGTTATCATATTAACGGGCGTCTACACCTCCCGGAACGACAAAGTTCTTTGCCTTAACTCCGGGGCCGATGATTTTCTTCCCAAACCGTTCGACATGATTGAGCTGTTGGCGCGGGTCCGGTCGCTTCTCCGTTTGCGGGATATGCACAAACGGTCCCAATATTTGGCCACTCACGATCATCTCACCCGATGTTATAACCGCCGGTATTTGATGGAGTTTGTCGATCATCAATTGGCTCGTCTTAAACGATACAAAGTCCCATTCTCCGTTATGTTGCTTGATTTGGATCACTTTAAAAAAGTGAACGACAGTTACGGGCACGACAAAGGGGATCAGGTTTTGGTCCATTTGGGATTCCGGCTTCAAGATTTTTTCCGGGCGGTCGATTGTCTTGCCCGTCTGGGGGGAGATGAATTTGTGGCGGTTTTGCCTGAATGTAATCTTGAAAATGCAGAAAAAGTGGGACAACGGCTCATGCAATTTGTTCGAAATTCTCAATTTATGGAAGGGCTGCCCCCTGAGTTGTCCGGCAAAGTCAATGTCAGCATCGGCGCCGCTTGCGCGCCCGACCATACCTCCGACCGCGAGGAGCTTTTCCGATTGGCAGATAAAGCTCTTTACACCTCCAAAAAAGCCGGCCGGAACCGGTTTACCATGTTCAAGGTTTAAGGCCGTCACTTTTTCGTTCCTGAACAATCTTAAAAATCAAGTTGAATATTGAAGATTCATCCTTATACTGGGGAATGCAAAAGGAAAAATATGGCAGCTAATCCAGGCCCCATCGGCAGAAAAACCATCCGGGAGATATTCGCGGAGAATAAAATACTTGATGAAGCCGCTTTGGAAAAGGCTTCACAGGAATCCAAGAAGACCCAAAAACCTCTTCAGCAGACCGTTGTCGATCTGAAGCTTGTCGATCGTGTCGATGTCCTCCAAGTTCTCTCAAAAGAATGGCGCGTCCGGGCCGTTGACTTGGATGAAATCGAAGTTGATCCGGAAGTGGTGAAGATCGTATCCGAACAAAATGCGCGCCGGCATCTGGCCATCCCGTTTGCCAAAGAAGAAGGGGTCCTTTTGGTGGCCATGGCGGATCCCCGGGACTTCTTCATCGCTGAAGACATCCATCTTCGCACCGGTTTTGAGGTTCAAAGCTACCTGGCGCTTCCCGAAGACATTTTGCGCGAATTGGACGCCGTTTACGGTGTCGGAGCGGGATTTAAGGCCGAGGAAATGGTCAAGGGAATCGGAGAGATGGTCGATGAAGGGGGCATTGCCCTTCAGAAAATTGAAGAAACAGTGGATGTCACCGAGGTCGACGCCTCCGCCCCCGAAGTTGAACGAATCGTGAACGCGATTATTGTCGGCGCTCTTCAAAGCCGGGCATCAGATATTCACATCGAACCTTTTGAGCACAAATTTATTGTCCGCTACCGGGTGGATGGCGCCTTAAGAGAAGCCGCCTTCCAAATCCCGATGTCCTATAAAAACGCCGTTATCGCCAAAATCAAAATCATGACCAATCAGATGGACATTACCGAGCGCCGAAAACCTCAGGACGGCCGTATCCAGGTGGCGGCCAAAGGCAACCCCATCGAATTCCGCGTCAATATGATTCCCACTGTTTTCGGGGAGTCCTGCGTCATGCGTGTTTTGGATAGAGCCAGCGTCCGGGTGGACATGAACGTTCTTGGATTCCATCCCGATGTGATGAAAAAGTTCATGACAACCATCGAGAAGCCATACGGAATGATGTTGGTGTGTGGTCCGACCGGATCCGGGAAATCCACAACGCTCTATGCCGCCTTGAACTGCATCAATAAGCCCGATACCAAGATTTTAACCGCTGAAAATCCCGTGGAATACAATTTGGATGGAATTATCCAGACCAATATTAATCCCGATGTGGGATTCAATTTTACGGACGCCCTCCGCGCCTTCTTAAGACAAGATCCGGATATCATCATGGTCGGAGAAATTCGCGATAAAGAAACAGCCCAAATCGGCATGGAAGCCGCCATGACGGGCCACTTTGTGTTTTCAACCATCCACACCAACGACGCGCCTTCCGCGGTGGCCCGTCTCCACGAAATGGGGGTTCCCACCTTTCTTATCACGGGAACCGTTGAAGCGGTTTTGGCCCAAAGGCTTTTGCGGCGGGTGTGCAAGGAATGCGCCAAGCCGCTTAAAGTGACCGATGAATATAAAAAGATTTATGAAAAAGCCAAGGTGGATATTTCCAACGCCAAATTTATGAAAGGCCAGGGATGTCCCACCTGCAACAACTCCGGTTATAAAGGCCGCGCCGGCATCCATGAAATTTTGGTGATGGATGATGACGTTCGCCGGCTTCTACTTACGGAAGTGTCCGCCGGCCCGATTCGCGAGGTAGCCGTTAAAAACGGCATGCTCCTCATGCTTCAAGACGGATTGGTGAAAGCCGCGCAGGGACTCACCTCCGTCGAGGAGGTCTTGGCCACCACGATGTGACCTTGAAGATTATGACTGAAAACGAAAACGTTAATAACGAAGCCCAAATTTTTGAAATGGCGAAAAACTTCGCCTCCACCCAGGATGTGGACGCCCTTTTATCCCAGATCAGCCGGGCCGTTGAAAAATTGACATCTTCGGAAGCGGCTTCCATCCTTCTTTTGGATGAAACGAAAGAGAAATTGGTTTTTAGAGTGGCCACGGGGGACAAGGGCGCCATGGTCAAGAAATTTTTTGTTCCTGTGGGAAAAGGAGTCGCCGGATGGGTGGCGCAAAACGAACAGCCGCTCATCATCAACGATGTTGAAAAAGACACCCGGTTCACCGGCCAAATAGATAAATCAAGTGGGTTTTCAACCAAATCCATTTTGGCCATCCCAATGAAAGCGGGAGGCCAGCTCATCGGCGTGTGCGAAGCGCTTAATAAGGTGGGCGATGGGGGGTATTCTCCCGAAGACCAAGGAGTCCTCGAAAATTTATCCTCTTTGGCGGCCGCCACCATTGCGAACGCCCGGTTCGCCGAGGATCATCGGAATTTTTTTACGCAAATGTTGGAGGTCGTCACCATGGCGGTGGAGGGGGGAGACAACCGGCTCACCGGCCATTGCCAGCGCGTGGCCGAATTGGCCTGCCGCATTGGCCGCCAATTGGGTCTTGAGGGGGATGATTATCGACACCTTTACTATGCCGGGGTCCTGCATGACTGGGGAATGATTGCCGTGTCGGATTTGCGGTATCTGCCCAAAGTGGTCAGCCGAACCATGGAGAGAACACCGGAAAAGCTTCACCCGTTGTTGGGAGCTGAATTGGTGAAAAACATTCGGCTATTAACCTCCGTCGCCCCTTTGATTCTTCATCATCATGAATATTTTGACGGTTCGGGCCATCCGGATGGCCTTGTGGGCGCGGATATCCCCTTGGGGGCTCGAATTATCGGGTTTGCGGAGCAAATTGATGAAATTTACATGAAGGGAATTGTGGGAGACGTCTTTATCGAGGAAGCCATCAAGCAGGCTCAAGAAGGGTCGGGTTCTAAATTCGATCCGGAAGTGGTTAAAACTTTCCTATCTATATATCAAGCCTAGTTTTTTAAGAAATCCTTAATGGCGGCGTCGATTTCCAAGTAATTGCAATTCATCAGCTCTTCGATTTCCTTCTCTCTTGCGGCCAGCCGTTTTTCCATGACTTCCGTGATGTGTTTGGCCAGGTTTTCATTGGCTTTCACCATAGAAAGAAATTGTTCCGTGTTAAGAAAAAAGACCTTTGTGGGAACATTGGCCACCACATCAGCCGTGGTGGGTTTACCGGACAAAAGTGATATCTCACCGAAATATTGGCCTGTTTTTAAGGTCGCCAGTTTTAATTGTTGTCCATTTCTTTCCACCCACACCGAAACCATTCCGTTAAAAATGAGAAAAAAAGCCGTGCCTTCCTCGCCTTCATTAATGACAGGTTGGTCCCCTAAAATAATTCGGGAGGTCACTTGATTGGTCAATTGAATCACTTGTTGAGGCGTCAGGACGTTCAAGAAATCGATTTTGCTGATATTGTTGTTGAGCCATTTGGCTTCAATTTCCGTGATATTCATGGGGCGAGATTATAGCATGATGTAATAAATTTGATCCTTGGTCGGGATGCCCTTATGACATATAATCTCTGAAAATCTTCCCAGTTTCGAGCCAAGGAGGCCCGCCCATGAAAAAAACCAAAGAGCGTCGAAAGAACAAGCGATGGAGAGTCGCCGTTCTTGTTCGTTGTTCACTTCCGCAAGTGTCGAAAGACGTTTTGGAAATGGAAATGTGGGCCCGGGACGTCAATGAAAAAGGAATGAAATTGGAATGGACGCGGGGTTTGGGCGTTAATCGCCTTTCCGCTCAAGACAAAGACAGCAAAGAACCTCTCCGCTACGAGGATATTAAGTTCGCGAAAGGAACCAATGTCCTTATTCAGGATCTTTTTTATGATGACGAAGGGACCCCCTTTATGGAAGGGAAAATTGCTTGGGTTAAACAATCCCAAACCACCGGCAGCTGGGCGCTGGGCCTCGAATTTGTCAAAGGCGAGCGCCATTCAAAAGAAGCGCAGGGCGCTTTCAGTGACTTTTTGAAAGTGGTCAAAAACCCCACCTTTGCCATCGAGAAAGCCTCAAAGAAGGGAAAATAAAATCATTTCCGGGCGGATGAATTCATAAATGTCATCGGAATTGGACGTTCCTTCCTCCGGCCGGCCAGATCTTGATGAATTCTTTTTGACCCTGGGAGGTTTTCTCGAACAGAAAGCCTCTCCTCGCCATCCCAATAATCTTCGCTTCCTTTCGATGTTTTGCCGTTCCATCGGCGCCTCTGAAGGCCATATCCTTCAATTGAATGCTCAAGGGGAGTTAACCTCACAGGCCTCGGTTGGGCTTGGGAAAGAATTCGACGATGACTTTAATTCGAGCCATTCTTTAAATGGGTCCGATGGATCTCCTCTTGACGAAGCGTTTAACAAAAAAGAAGTCCTGGCCATTGTTGATTTAAAAAAAGAGACCTCCCTGCCCAAATGGTTTTTGGATTTGATGGAAAAATACAAAATCCAATCCGTGGTGGCGGTGCCGCTCTTGGGCCAAGAAAATTCGGTGGGAATTCTCTGCGCTTATTATCACGACGTCTGTCTTTTTGATCAGAACACCCTGGGTCATCTCACGATGGTTGGACGCATGATAGGGACCTCCATGGAGCGTCAAGGAGGCGACGGACGGTCCTCCATGGAAGGCCCTGCGAGCCGCTTAATTGACGGTTTTCTGAGTGAAATCACGTCTCAAAGCCTGTCAAAAAATGAAATTTTCGCCGTCTTGGCCAAAACCATGGGAGAGGCATTGATGACGGGCGGGGTGGTGGCCGGTCCTATCCGCGAAGAACAAGGGAAAATTTTTCTTAAAATAGCCGG
>JAKLIS010000009.1:12724-15671 GCA_022709485.1 Elusimicrobiota bacterium
GGAAGCTTTGGTCTTCCGGGAAAAGAGTTCAACCAAGTCTACCTTTTGCCCGAATTTTTAGAAGAAAAATTGAAGTCCGCCCATTTTGAAGAAGATTCGGGTGTTTCTAATTCGAGTCAATGGGGAAGTTGGAAGCATTTGATCGACGGATCGGTAAAATATTTTGCCTGTCCCCTTTCTTTTCGGAAAAAGAGACTGGGCCTGCTCATGGGATGGGTTCCCGTTCAAAAGAGGCTTCCCGAAGAGATTCCGCTATTGGCCCGGCGTCTGGGGAAGATATCCGCCATCGGGTTAAATTTTTTTTAGATTAAGAGGACCGTTGAAAGAAAGGTCCCATGCCGCTTCAATAATAAATGATTATAGGAGCGGTATAGTACCACTCAAATAATGATTGTAATGGAAGTGGTACATCGATAATGTTAAAGCGTAATAGAAATGGGAGGAAAAAATGAGGTTGAAATATTGTTTGGCGTTTCCGATGTTGGTCTTGGCTTTTTCGACGGCCATGGCTGAAGAGGCCGCTGTTAATGTCGGCGGAAAATTACAGGTTGAAATAAAAATTGGAACAGGCTTAGAACAACATGAACCCACGGGTGTGGCGGATTCCTTCCCGGTGAGTGTAAGCCAGTTGGTGGGATGGACGCGTGTGACGGGCGCTGAAAGTCCGGTTGTCATCAAGCACGCTTGGCTTTTTAATGGAGAAGAAAAAGCCGAGATTGAATTGGGAGTCAAATCTTCCACGTTCAGAACCTGGAGCCGTAAAAATATCTATGGACTGACTGGAAAATGGAAGTTGGAGGTTAAAGGCCCGGATGGGACTGTTCTTGCATCAAAGGAAATCGAAGTGACGCCGGAACCTCAGACACCTCCAGAGCCATCCAAACCCGCTGAGACAGGAACTCAACAATAGGTCTCATTCCAAGCCGTGATGCTTTGAATGATCGCTTCGGCATAGGTACCGGCCGGGAAATGGTTACATTCTGAGAATTCGGTTAATGGAATCGACCCTCGGATAATCAAGTCAAAGAAAACAATTAATTCTTCAGCGCGGGGGGCCAAAATTTGAACTCCGAGGAGTTCGGCCCCCCGCCTCTTTCCGATAATTTTAATCATTCCCTCGGAATTTTCCAAAACGGCCCGAGAATTATTCTTTAGAGCAAACGTTAAAACTTCCACATTATTTCCAAACCTTATTTTGGCTTCTTTCTCAGAAAGTCCCACTTGGGAATAGGGGGGGATTGTTGGAAAAGTTCGGGGGGAGGGGTCCAAGTCCATTTTTGTTTTAAATAAAGCAGACGTCAGGACGTTGTCGGCGATAATTTCAGCATGGCGTTTTTCCAACGCCGGATCCATGCGGGGGTCAGTGACGGCGCCTCCCGCCCAGAAATGAGGCCTGCTGGCCCGGCATTCTTCGTTGATTCGAATTTCTCCCGTTGGGGCCAAAGAAATTCCCGCCTTATCAAACTCGAATCCCGTCGTATTGGAGATCAAATCATCCGCCGGGACAATCCATCGCGGTTGTGTTCCGGCCGTCCCAAAGCTTTCGTCAATTTGGATCCCTTGCCCTGTTAACATCCCAACCAACGCGCTTTTTATTTCAGCGTCCAAGCGGGGCAAAAGTCCTTCCGGGCCCGGAACAAGACTCACATTCTCAATTCGTTTTCGAAGTTTCTGAGCGGTGGCAAAGGCTCTCAAACCCGACCCTGTGACCGAGGCTGGCCCGGAAGGTGCGGGGTCACTTAATATTTCGAGGGGTGTTTTCCGAGGGACGTGAGGCCAAATGCCTCGGTCCTGGGGGGCCAGGCACCCCGAAAAAATAATGATTTTCGATGCTCGAATGGTCTCTTCCTTCGTTTGGAAGGTCCATTCATCAAGAAATTTCCCGGGCCCTGGATAAATTTCCAATTTGCCAGAAGAAATTTTTAAATTCAAACGAAGAAGAGACTCGATTTTTTGAGGGTCCACCGGGCCGTGTGACCGAAAAGCCAAGGATTCTCGCGCCAATAATGTTTCGGGGTCATCCGGAAGATCCACCATCCCGACATCTTTTTTCTTATTTATAAGGCCGGCGTAAAGAGAATGAGTGAGAGGGGCGCTTCCGATGATGAGAATTTCATGGGTTTTCATTGATTTTTATGGCCCTGATTCTACAAGCTCACCCCCGGTTCCGCCAAATGGTTTAAGTCGAAAAAAAATGATATCTTCCCCAACATGGATCAGAATCCAGAAAAATGCTTTTCGGTCCGAAAATTACCTGACGTTTTGCGGGAAATTGAGAAAAATGTACAGAGCGAACGAACTTCGAGTCTGACGCAAAACCAAAATATCAAAGACTTTAGATGGAAGTTTGACCAAGTGTCTGCGAAAATGAATCAGGCCATCTACAATGACGACACGAAAAAAATTCATGATAATTGCTTGAGAACTGTTTCGGTTTTGGTCGAAATACTTTCTCGAAGTTAAGAAGCCAAAAAGGAATTTTCCTTCCATGAAAAAAACACGAACGAACCAAATATCGGATCGCGGGCCCAAAAAAATCGTCCTGGCCTACTCCGGCGGATTGGACACGTCCATTATTCTGGCCTGGCTCAAGGAAACGTATCAGGCGGAGGTGGTGGCGTGTTATGTCAATATCGGACAACGGGAAAATGCCCGGGAAATTCGACAAAAGGCTTTTAAGACAGGTGCTTCGGCTTTTTTTGCCCCCGAAGTAAAAGAGCAATATGTCACCGATTACTTGTGGCCGGCCGTCCAGTCGCAGGCCGTTTATGAAGGAAAATATCTTTTGGGAACTTCTCTGGCCCGGCCTTTGATCGCTCAAAAGGTGGTTGAGGTGGCGCGCAAGGTGAAAGCCGACGCAGTTGCTCATGGCGCCACGGGGAAAGGAAATGACCAAGTTCGGTTCGAATTGACGTTCGCAGCCTTGGCACCGGATTTGCAGGTGATT
>JAKLIS010000090.1 GCA_022709485.1 Elusimicrobiota bacterium
GCTTGGCATGAGGAATAGATTCCGTCATTCCCGCGAAAGCGGGAATCCAGGCTGTAAACATGATGTCGAAAAGCAGGTCCCCTACCTGGATTCCCGTACCGATTCCTTGACATTCATAATCCGGTACGTCCCTTGGGGACGCTTTCGCGGGAATGACACGATGTGTTTAAGGTGACGATTTTAAAAACATCAACATATGAAAAATAAACTTATAGAAAAACTTCAAACGGCGCTTTCAAAGCGGTCTCTATTCGGTTGGCAGATTTTTGAGGTTGAAACGAAGTCTCATCAATCTTTTCTGGCGTTGGGAGATAGGGAGTGTTTTCGAGAAGCCAATGTTTTGCGTTATGACATCACAATTCATGTACTTAAAGAGGAAGGCGGCACCAAAAAATTGGGGACTTCTTCTTTTGAATTAAGTCCGGAGAGTTTCCCAAACCTTGAAAAGAATTTAGACGAGGCGATTTTTGCTGCGGGACTCGTATCCAATGAGATTTTTGAGTTGCCCGATGGTACGGGCTCCTATCCCGAGGTTGAAATTTTAGACGCTTCCCTTTCCAAAGACACGTTAAAAGAATGTGAAGATAGAACCCGATCGGCTGTTTCGAAAGAAAAAGGGATTAGGCTTTCTTCCGCGGAATTTTTTGTCGACGAAATCCATTCGCGCCTTCTTAACCATAAAGGGTTGAACATTTCACAAGAAAGTTCCATCCTCGAATCAGAAATAATTCTGTTGGCTTCGTCCGGGAAGGACGAAAAAGAATTTATCAGCCGGTTTAGAAGGAGATTTATCATCGATTTTAATTTGGAGGTGGAAATTGAACGGGCGAGTCAACTTTCACGGGATGCCGGACGATCTCGCCTCCCCAAAACGGGCGAATTCCCGGTGGTTTTTTCGGGAGAAACGCTGGATAAAATGTTTGAACCGCTTATTGCCTGGTCTTCGGCGCGTTTGAGATACAACCGGATTATCGATAAAGCGTTGGGATCCAATCTGGTGGGCGCGGGCAAAGTGGCGGGAGATGCCATCACGATTTGGAGTAACGGGCTTTTAAAAGGGGGCATGGGTTCTTGCCGATTTGACGGCTTTGGAAGCCCTATGAGCCGTGTGCTTTTGATTCAAAATAATATTCTCAAAACCTATTTGGCCAACAAGCAATACGCGGATTATTTAAAAATTCCTGTGACGGGAGATCTGGGCAATATAGAGGTGGCTCCGGGATCCACTCCTTTCGAGCTTTTCCTGGATCCGAGTCTTATCGGAGAGAAAGTGATTTACCATATCCAAGCTTTTTCTGCCTTTGAACCCAATCCCATCACGGGCGCTTTTTCCGCTGAAATTCGGGCAGGATATGAGATTAAACCTGGTAGCATCCAACCCATAAAGGGCGGATCCGTTTCAGGATTTCTCCAACAAGGCCTTCAAAACTGCCTTCTTTCAAAAGAGCAGGAGCTCCGGGAAAGAATTTTGGCGCCCAAAGGAATTCTGTTTAAAAAACTCACCCTCGCCGGCGCATAGTTCATACCGAAGGTTTCCTCGACTTCCGAACCCCCCCCATCCCTCCCCTTCACCGCCTCCGGCTTGTTCCGAGCGGGGAAGGCGCTTTTTTAAAGGGAGCGGATTTTTATCCTCCCCAAGTGAGCCGGAGGTGAACGCGGAGAGGGTTATCAGGGAGGGGTGGAAAAGGGGAGATACCCTTCATGAAAATTTCCTAAAAATACCTCGGATTCTAGACACGTTTATGGCTTGGGCAAGGCGGAAAAAAGCAAGTTTTTTCCAACGGAATAGGTGGTATAATGCGAGGACTTTGCGCAACAAAATTCGTCATCGATCCTCAGGCGAAGGAATGCCTCGATCAGTTGCCATTTTCGCCAACCCCTTCAAAAAACGGTCTAAAAAAGAAGTATCTCGTTTAAAGGTTTGGTTGGCTCGGCATAAAATCTCGATCCTTCCATCCCGTTCTATTTCTCAAGCGGAAGTAATTTTTTCGCTGGGAGGAGACGGGACTGTGTTGTCTTTGGCGCCTCAGGCGGCCAAGCTCGGTATTCCGATTTTGGGTATCAATTTAGGCCGGTTGGGATTTTTAACGGCGTCAGACGCCAATGATATGGGTCGAATATTAAATCTCTGGATGAAAAATCAATTGGTGACGTCGGAGCGAATGATGCTGGAGGTGGAGGCTCCCATGCTAAAGCGGCCGCTTATCGCATTAAATGACGCTGTCGTTCGCACGGGGGCGACATCGCGCGTGATCACCGTTGACGCTTCGGTTGAAAATGAGAGTTTGGGATGTTTTGTGGGGGACGGCATCATCGTCAGCACATCCACCGGATCCACGGCCTATTCTTTGTCGGCGTCGGGGCCGGTCGTTCATCCGGGAATGGACGCGCTTCTTTTAACCCCCATTTGCGCTCATAGCTTTACCCAGCGGCCGGTGGTTTTTCCCGCGTATCAAGAACTTTGTTTAGAGCTTCATGAGCGCCGCACCAGTGACGACGTTCAATTAACTCTGGATGGACAAAAAACTTTTATGTTAAAAAATGGAGACAAAGTGTATATTCGAAAAGCGCCTTTTAAGCTCAAGCTTTTATGTGACCCAGAGATGCCATATTTCAAATTATTGAGGGAAAAAATGTCCTGGGGAGGAAAATAAAAAATGACAGCCGATTTTAATACCGTCATTCCCAAATGCCGTCGGTCATGCCCGAATGCCGGCCCCCGAATGTATCTGTCGGGGGCCCCTGTCGAGAAAGATCCCAGCCAGAAACATGCTGGGATGACGAAGAATGGGAGGCATGCTGGGATGACGACACATAAGAAATTAATTTTCGCTTTAGTCACTATGGCGACCTTCTTCCTGTTCGGCGCTGGATTGTTAATTCATGCGGCAGAGCGACGGGGAGACCAAGGTTTCGGCGTCATGCTGGGCCGCCCAACGGCTGTTACGGCGAAAGTGTGGATGGACAACAATTGGACCTTGGAAGGAGCGGTGGGAGTGGCGAGTAGTGATTTGGACATTCATGCTGACATTCTCTACCATGATTTTTCTCTTATTCGGAATTCTTCTTCTTTAAGCCAAATTTTTGGCGGCATGTTGGATCATGGAGAGGTTCCCGTTTATATTGGGGCCGGTCCCAAAGTTCTTTTCCATGATGACACCGAAATTGGAATTCGGATTCCTTTAGGCCTCAGTTATTTCCCCAATCAATCCCCATGGGAATTTTTCATGGAATTGGCCCCGGTTGTACGCCTGGCGCCGAGCGGCGGTATGAACGCGGATTACGGGATTGGGGCCCGGTATTATTTTGAAGCCATCCGCCCCCGGGAGACAGAATGAACTTATTACATTCCAAACCCGTCCTTTCTAAACAGGAAGTAAACGCCCTCAGTCAAGAGGGGAAAGGCGGCGTTGATCCGCGATTTTTAAAACAGGAGGGATCGGAAGCCTTCACGGGGAATGAACTCCTCGTGAAAGGGGCTTTAGAAGCCGGCGTTTCCCTCATGACGGGATATCCGGGATCGCCGGTATCCGATGTATTTGAAGTGATCGCCACCATCGCTCCGTATCTATCTGAGAAAGGGATTGTGGCCCAGATCGCCAGTAACGAGGCTCTTTCCACCGCTCGGTTAAACGGTGCCCGGCAGGCGGGAATTCGGGCAATGTCTGTCATGAAATCGGTGGGTTTTCATGTGGGTTCAGACGCTTTGGCCGTTGGAAACCTTATGGAGACGCGCAAACCCCAAGGTGGAGGGCTCGTGGTCGTGGGGGACGATCCTTGGAATGAAACCACGCAAATTAATTCCGACTCCCGATTTCTTTCCCGCCATCTCCACATGCCGTTGGTTGAGCCCGCGACCTTTCAAGAACTCAAGGATTGGATTAATTCTGCGTTGGATTTGTCGGGCGTTGGAGATCTTCACGTTACTTATCTTATTACCACAAACTTGGCGGATGGCGGGGGCACCGTCACTTTAAAGCCGCACCCTGAAATGGGCGTTTCCTCAAAATCCAAAACCACTTTATCCAGCGAAAAAATCAAGATCAGCGATAGCGTTCTCATCCCTCCCCATACGTCGATGCGTGAAGCTACGCTGGAAGAACGGTTTGCCCGCGTCCTTCAACGCGCCAATGAGTTGGGAATGAATCGTTGGTTTGGTCCGCTAAAGAAGAAGATGCCGGTGGGATTTATTGCCGCGGGACTTTCATTCTGTTATTTGCGGGAGGTGATGGAACTATTGGGCTTATGGGATCACGTTCCCGTTTTAAAACTGGGGTTGACCTATCCACTCGATAAAAATGCCGTCGGTGATATTGCGAGCCGCGTGAGTCATTTGGTTGTCGTGGAAGAAAAGAGGGGATTTATTGAAGGCCAAGTGGCCGAAATTTTGGTGGATTTGCAGCAATCGGGTCTTTTATACAGGCCGCCAGCCCTTTGGGGGAAGAAATTCCCTGACGGAGAAGAGGGGTTTCCTTCCAAACGGGGCCTAAACGCCTCAATTATTTTGAAAACTCTGGGCCCCTCTTTCCTTCGCTGGAAACGGTTTTTTCCCACGTTAATCGAGGAAAAGGTTTTAAAAGAACTGGAAGAAATCGCTGATACCCGCGCCTCTTCATTTGAAGTTCCCGCCCGGACCCCGACTTTTTGCCCGGGATGTCCGCACCGGGATTCCGCGGTGGCCAATCTGGCCGTTAAAAAAAGGCTGAAAGATCCCCTCTTTGCCAAACAAAAAGGGATTTCGCCCACGGATGTCATTTTTCACGGTGAATCGGGATGCCACTCCATGCTTCAATTCGCCCCCAATGAAGGTCTGATGCAGAATTATTCCGGCATGGGCGTGGGCGGAGGAACCGGAGCGGGGATGTCGCCTTTCGTCACCAACAAACAAGTGGTGTTTTTGGGAGATGGAACATTTTTCCATTCCGGCATGGTGGCCATTTCAGATTCCATCAAAAACAATCAAGAAATTACCTATATCATTCTTGAAAACCAAACCACCGCCATGACCGGCCATCAACCGACGCCCGGAAATGCCACCGACGTCATGGGGAAAATCACCCATTCTCAGAATATAGAAGGTCTCTTGAGGGGAATGGCGGGAGATAAAGTTTTTATTCAACGGGTGAACCCGGGGAACCGCGATGAATACGAAAAACTTTTAGAAGAGATCGTGGTAAAGCCCGGCGTCAAAATTATTATCGCGGATAAAGAGTGTTCCATCACGTTACATCGCCGCACCAACGCCCAGAAAAAAGCGGTTATTCGAGAACTGGGTTTTATCCCAAGGGAAGAACGGTTTAATATTGCCACTTCTGTTTGTGACTACTGTCTTGAATGCGCGCGCCAGACCGGATGTCCGGGCCTCACCATTGAAGAAACGCCGTATGGACGTAAAATCGCCACCGATTTATCCACATGCGTCGATGACGGCGCTTGTTCCAAAACAAAGGCCTGCCCTTCTTTTGAAAAAATCATTATTCAGCGATCAAGCCCTGTGCCCGCTCGGAAACTCATGGATTTTGACGCCAGTAAATTGATCCCGCCTCAGATTATTCCCATGGGAAAGAGGTGGTCCGCTTATACCGCCGGCGTGGGGGGAATGGGTGCCGGGATCGTCAACGCCGTCTTGGTGCGCGCGGCCGTTAAAGAAGGGTACAAGGCCAGTTTTTTGGATAAAAAAGGTTTGGCCATTCGAAACGGCGGCGTCTATGGCCACGTGGTTTTTTCCGCCGCGGGAGAAATTTCATCGCCGGTCATTCCCTATGGGAAAGCGGATCTTTTAATTGGTTTGGATATCTTGGAGGCGGCCCGCGCCATGGATCCGCGGATGAATCTCCGTGTGGCGCATTCATCTCGAACCCGGGCGGTGGTGAACACCCACCGGAACGAGACCATTTTGTCTCTTATGGGTCGAGAAGATTTTGATCCGGGAGTCCTGGAAGAAGCCATGCAAACGCGGCTTTGCGCGGATGGCTATTTGGGCAAGGATTTCGCTCAAATTTCCGAGCTTTACATCGGGTCCAAATTGTATGTGAACATGATGGTGCTGGGCGCGGCTTTCCAGAAAGGGTGGATTCCTCTTTCAATGGAAAATATTTTTAAAGCCATTCAAGAGACGGTCCGAAAAGCGGACTTGGACGCCAACCGGGTGG
>JAKLIS010000091.1 GCA_022709485.1 Elusimicrobiota bacterium
CTGCATGAGTTCTCCGGCGCTGAAATAATCCCGCCGGCTTCTTTTCTGACCGACGGCAAAAAATTGTTCTTGGGCGTTGTCGACCAACTCGTCGGCAGGAAATTTGTCGGTCGTGGCGTCCTGGATAATCTGACGGGCATTCGAGATGAGAGTTCTTAGAAGAGCTTTCTCATGGACAATTCGCGAGTATTGGTCCACATGGAGGGCGGTAGGAACCCGTTCCACCAATTCAACCAGATGAGCTTTCCCTCCGGCGGCAATAAATGGAGGAGAATTTTGGAGGGCGTCGCCAACGGTGATGATATCCACCTCCACGTTGGCATTGTAAAGCTTGATGATCGTCTCAAAAATAAGGGAGTGAATTTCTTTATAAAAGTCCGCCGGTTTAAGGAGTTCCAACACTTTGACAACCGCGCTTCGTTCAACGAGCATGCTGCCCAAGACGGCCATTTCGGCTTCAACGCTATGTGGGGGGGTAAAATTTTCAGCCATTCTAAATCCTTAAGGGAAATAAATTCGAATGAGGCCTCACTTTTAATAAAAACAGGGTTTAAAAAAGTATTAAATTTAAATTTGTTGAAGGCCGTTTTCCTTCGATGCGCACAAAAGAAAAGGCCGCTAGATTTTAAATGATCTGCGGCCTTTTTTGGGAAATAAAATGGGTCTTGGGACCTATTCTTCCGCTTCCTTAAACTCTGCCGATTGTTTGGCTTCCATCTCCGTCTGTTCTGTCTGCTCTGTCCCTTCTGGCGCGACCACAACGTCTTCTTTCTTAACTTGGCCAATGACTTTCACGGGGATATCCACAACCACTTTGGAGTGAACTCGAACGCGAACAACGTGGTCACCCAGAGACTTTAACGGTCCATGCATTAAAATGGATTTTTTCTCAACAGCAGCGCCTTGTCTGGCCAATTCTTCAGAAATGTCTTTGGGAGTGACCGATCCGTAAAGTTTCCCCCCTTGTCCGACAAAACGTTCAAAAACCAATCCCACCTTGGAAAGCTTCTCCGCGATTGTCTGGGCGCTGGCGAGATGCTTTTCTCTTAATGTGGTGATTTTGCCTTTTTGGCGCTCGGCTCTTTTTACGGCGTTTGCGGTGGCATAAACAGCCATTTTTCTCGGAAGAAGATAATTCCGGGCATAGCCGTCTTTCACCTTTTTTTGCTCGCCAATCTGGCCGAGCCCCGGAACATCCGCTAACAAAATTACGTCTTGCGACACGATCGAACCTCCGAAGAATTAAAAATGAGGAGCGTACGGAAGAAGAGCCATATTGCGGGCTCTTTTCACGGCTTGCGTCAGCTTTCGCTGACAGGTAGCGCAGGTTCCGGTGGACCGGCCTGACAACACTTTGCCTCTTTCGGTGACAAAATTTCTAAGGGTATTAATGGCTTTCCAATCTATATACCCGTTTCTTTCAGTGCAAATACGACATTTCCGACGATGCATGAGGGGCCGTTTCTTGCCGCCGGGACCGTATGGCCGGGGCCCATGGCCATGGGAAGAGTGTCCCCCATGAGAAGGGCCGCCGTGGTGCGGGGCACTCCCGTGAGCCGGTCTATCATCCGAGGATGCGGGTTTAGCTTTCACTTCTTCCGACATTAAAAGGGAACCTCCTCATCATCAACTTGGGGAACTTCTTCCACTGGACCGCCAACGGCAACAGGAACGCGGTCCACGGAGGGCTCAGCGGCAACTGGAGAACCAGCTCCGGCGCCTTCGCCCATTGATTCAAGAAATTGAATTCGATTGATTTCGACTTCCAAATCCGTGCGTTTCTGGCCTTCTTTTGTTTGCCATTCACGGGATTTTAAACGTCCTTCAACAAAAACGGGGCTGCCTTTTCTCAATCTTTGTCCACACCGCTCCGCCGATTCTCTCCACACATTACATGGAACAAACGCCACTTCTTCTCTCCATTCATTGGAGTTTCTGTCTTTAAACCGCCTTGAAACGGCCAATCTAAAATGACAGACGGGTGTTCCTTGAGCGGTATACCTTACTTCTGGGTCTCTTGTTAAGCGGCCCACCATCTTTACGTCGTTTAAACTATGCAGTCTGAGTGCCATTGCCATTTTTGTGTCCCTCCTTATTTTGTTGAGGGAATTTCTTTAGACTTGGGGGCCTGAGGAGCGGCGGCTGGGGCCTCGCCTTTGTCCGCAGGTGCATTTCCACTGGAACCGGCGGTTCTGGCGCTAATGGCCGCTTGAGCGGCTTGCGCGGCCAGCGCCGCTTTTTCATCTTTTCTCACAATCAGATGACGAATCACCTTGTCGGTCACGCGGAAAAAATTGGTCAAAACAGCGGCGCAGGAGTTACTGCCCGCAAAATCAGCATAAAGATAAATCCCTTCCCGGTGTCTTTTGATCGGATATGAAAGGCGGCGTCTTCCCCAGTTCTGAACACTTGTGACGGAAGCGCCCGCTTCAACCAGAGTTTTTTTCAATTTTTCCATAATGCCATCAATATCTTTCTGAGGGATATCGGCGGGGCAAATAAACATCGCCTCGTATGGAAGGGGTTTAACATTTTCATTTGACATAAATTCGTTTCTCCATAAAAAATCCGCCGGTCATCCGTTGGTCCGAAGGGATTTGCTGCTTTGGTCAACCAGGGCAGGTTTAAAAAACAGGGCCAGTTTATAGCATAAGGCTCCCCCCGATGGCAACGGTAAATTTTTCTGCCAATGAGCTGGAGAAATATCTTTTATCGGGGTCTAAAAAAACCCTCTGAGATAAATGCTTGATGGAAGAAATGGGAAATTCAATTACCCATGAGAAAGGAGAGGTTTTTTAAAGACGTTGATAATCATCGATTTATACTCATCGCCTATTTCGTCAGCTTCCCATCCAGAACTTTGAGAAGGGATTGGACGGAGTCGACTGATGTTTTAAAAGCCTTCTCTTCATCTGATGTGAGTTTCAATATCACCACTTCTTCAAGACCCCGCGCTCCCAATTTAACCGGCACCCCGACAAAAAGTCCCTTCACCCCATATTCTCCCTGCAAAAGAGCCGCGCACGGAAGAATTTTTTTGTTGTCTAAGAGAATGGCCTCGACCATTTCTGCCGCGGAAGCCGAGGGCGCATAAAACGCGGAACCTGTTTCGAGAAGTTTAACGATTTCAGCGCCTCCATCCCGCGTCCGCTGAATAATTTTTTCGAGACGGTCTTTGGGGAGAAGCTCAACAATAGAAACCCCCGAGACTGTTGAATAACGGGGAAGAGGAACCATGCTATCACCGTGACCGCCCAACACGCAGGCATGGACATTATTGATGGAGACATTAAGCTCTTGGGCTAAGAAGGTCCGCATGCGGGCCGAATCAAGCACGCCGGCCATACCCAGAACCCGCTCTCGTGGAAAGCCTGTGACCCGCTGGACCACGGCGCACATGGCATCCAGCGGATTACTGATGACAATGACAATCGACTGAGGGGCCTTTGCCTTCACTTGGACCGCAACACTCGAAACAATCTTTGCGTTGATAAGAAGCAGATCGTCCCTGGACATCCCGGGCTTCCGGGGCACGCCCGCCGTGATAACCACCACGTCCGATCCTTGGGCGAGATTCCAGTCACTTCCACCCACAATATCGCCGTCAAATCCGAAAATAGCCCCTGACTGTTTCATGTCTAAGGCCTTACCGGCCGGCATTCCCTTGGTTTCGGGGATGTCCAATAACACCACGTCTGATAAATTCATCCGGGCCAGCGTCCACGCCAGGCTCGCCCCGACATTTCCCGCTCCCACCACTGTTACTTTTTTTCGAGACATTCTTTTTCCCCTTTGATCATTCAAATCTAATCTTTATTTTCTTTTCCCAATCTTCTTGTTTCGTTTTGACGAGAACGGTCCACTCAGTCTGTTCTGATTTAATGCCGCTAAGTTCCAAAGAAAATTTCAAAGAATCTCCCGGTCCCATCGGCGAAAACATCATTTGCTGCCCAAAATGGAAAGTGCTTTTCGGAACCCGCGTCAAAGTTTTAGATTCCCCTTTTTTCCAAAATAAGTGAGCGGGTTCTGCCTGGATATCGACCTCCACCTTCCACGCCGTTGGGGTGCTGAGCTTTACGAGCTCTAACTTTGCGGCAGACTCACGTCGAAATTTTTTTAGAACCACCGGTTCTTCACCGACTTCCATGCCATCAATTTTTAATTGGAAAGGGATGGTGGAAATTTGGACAGAGGATTTGGCCGCGGGAGAAAACCCCAGGTCGGACCTGAGCTCAATTTGACTTGGGAGAAACCCTTGGATTCCGGCCACTTTTTTTTGATGAATTTTCAGAAGATCTCCGCTTGTGATGGCGTCTCCCGCGCGAAGAAGCGCCACGTCGAGTTCGTTATCTAACCGGATAAGGGTTCCACGGCTCAAATCGCCGGTAAAAAATCCAAGAATTAAATCTTTGGCAGCCCCATCCACTTGGCTCGCGGGAACCAAAACCCCGTCATCGGACAAAATCCCAAGGACAAATTTTCCCGACCGCAAACCGCTTTCGTCCGGGTAAACAAGCACCGGCGCCGCCACCGCGGCCGACGCCAAGGCGCTTATTCCCATAATAATGAGGATGAGCTTCTTCATAGGGGGGTAAGTTTGTCAAAAAAGAAGGGGAGGCCCAAGAAAGAAATTACCCCCCCTTGGGCTTATGTGCTCCCGTCCTTCTGTGCTTCAGTTAAAAAAACGTTTCAAAAAGAAGGATGGGGCAACTGAAGCATTAAAGAACTGAAGCACCGAAGCACAAAAGAACAGAAGCACTGCTAAAGATTTTTAAGCAAGCTTTCCGAGGTAAGTGAGGGTGTCGCGGGCGTCGGTGAATGTGGGATCTAGGCTCAAGGCCTTTTGAAGTTCCGGCACGGCCTCCGACTCTCGTTTGGTCTCCAGGAGAACGCGGCCGATTCCGTAGTGGGCGTCTGGGGAATCGGGATTGAAAGAAAGCGCTTTGACGTAATATTCCAACGCCATTTCCCACTGGCCGTGCATAAAACATAGAAACCCCAGCCCGATGTAGGCTTCCAAACATTCAGGATTCAGCGCCAAAGCGGTTCGGTATTCCCTTTCTGATTTGATCAATTCTCCCGCTGATGCAAACTCGTTGGCTCTTTGAATCGCCCAATCCACAAGGGCCGCGCGCTCAATAAGGGCTTCGGTGTTGATGAGGGGCGCTTCAAAGGGTTTTTTGGTGGGTTCTGGAAGGCGGGCTTCGGCCACGGGCTCTGGTAAAATTCCCGGCGTTTCATGTTCAATCCGGGGCGGCTCCACGGGCCGTTCTAATTTTTTGATCAATTCTTGAGTGGATGGAGACAATGGCGGCTCTTTTTCTTTTGGACCTTCCGGCAAAACAGGTTTGGGAGGAGTTTTTTCTGCGGGCGGCGGGTCAACGGCCTTCACCGGCTCCGGTTCTACCGCTCTCACGGGTTCCGCCGGTTTTATCGGTTCAACTCGATCCACCGGTTTCGGTGGTTCCACAGGTTTCACTGATTCCGCTATTACATGAGCAGCCGGATTTACAGGTCCCATCGGTTCCACAGATTCCACTGATTCCGCTATTACATGAGCAGCCGGATTTACAGGTTCCATCGGTTCCACAAGTTCCGGTTCTATTTCCTTCTCAATGACGGGCGGCGATGGCCGTTCATTTTCCTCCAAAACGGGCGGCGGAACGGGAGGAGCAGATGATTCCTCTTCGAGAGTCAAGGTAACGGGTTTTTCTTGATCCAAATATTCATCCAGTTCGCTTTTTCCGGTTATGACGCGTTTTCCTGATTTAAAGAACTTACGGGCAGCGAACAAAAATAGAGACGAAAAGATCACAAATCCACCCAACGCCAACCCGAACAATATCCAAGGTTTTTGCTTTTTTTCTTTAACCACCTTGGCAATTTGTCCCAAGATTTTCTGGGCCTCTTCATTCTTCTTCAAAATCGGGTGGGCTAGATATTTTTCCGATTTTGAAAAAACACCTTCTTTAAAATAGGTTTTCCCAATCAACAAGGCGGTATGGGTGGCGCCCCGATTTAAAACAGAAGCCAAATGCAACTCATGAAGACCTTGTCCGGTGGCGCCCTGATTAAGATATTGGACGCCCATTTGATAATGGTATTCCGCCAAGGCCTCCCGAACAAACCCTTTTGGTTTTATGGGCATGTG
>JAKLIS010000092.1 GCA_022709485.1 Elusimicrobiota bacterium
GGAGGGGGAATTCAACCCGATATTGTCATTGACGTATCGAGAGAGGACGAAGCCAAACTTCAGGCTCAGGCCGAGCTTATTTACGCCAAAGGCCAGGAAGCCCATTCCCCTATTCCTGAGACGGAAAAGGTCCAGGATGTCGCATTGGAGAGAGCCAAGGAGATTCTGAAAGTCCGGCCCATTATTTTGGGACAAAAATAAATTTGAGAAAAATATTCTTTAGCGGATTGTTTATCGTCATGGGAATTCTTTTCTGGATGGCCCTTTCTCGGACAGCGAGTTATTCATTCAAGAAATGGGACGCCTCTTTTGATTCCGTATTCCGGTTTAGTCTCAGGGAAATGGGGTTGTCTGACGCCGATATCCTCTCTCAATACAACCAAATAAAAAAAGACGCTCATGGCGAATTTATTTCACAAAATGTGACGCTTAAAATTCCCCAGGGCCAGTCTTTGGAAAAATTGAAAGACAATTTTGAGAAAGCCGGCGCCCAAGTCACTGAAGATCTGACGGGACCCCGGAAGCGCCTCATCATCAAGCGGGGAAACCGCATTTTTCAAGAAATTCTCATCGCGAAGAATTGACCCTCAGTTAAAGACCATTTCGTATGAATATTCTAGCCATTGAAACCTCCTGTGATGAAACGGCGGCGGCTGTCGTCCAGAATGGGCGCAAAATCATTTCCAGCGTCGTCCATTCTCAAATTGGAATCCATAGGAAATATGCCGGCGTTGTCCCCGAACTGGCCAGTCGATCGCATGTCCATTTTATGCAAGACGTCATTGCCAAAGCGTTTTCCGATAAAAAACACCCAATCGAAGCCGTTGCCGTCACCGTTGGACCGGGTCTGGCCGGTTCTCTTCTCATTGGACGAATGGCGGCCGAAACTTTGGGATGGTTGAAGGGCCTTCCGGTCATTGGAGTCAATCACATTGAAGGCCATCTTCTATCAGGAATTGTTTCAAACCATAATTTTATACCTCCTTTTTTAGGATTGGTGGTTTCCGGCGGCCACACAGAACTCATTTATTCTCCTCGCTGGGGGGTTTTTGAACGCCTGGGCCGGACGCGTGACGATGCGGCCGGCGAAGCCTTTGATAAAGTGGCCAAAATGCTCGATTTGGGATATCCAGGCGGCCCAAACATCGACCGTTGGGCCCGGGAGGGAACGAAAAGGATGATTCCTTTTCCTATTCCGTGGCTTGACGGGTCATGGGATTTTTCATTCAGTGGCTTGAAAACCGCGGTTTTGTACAAACTACGCGAGAAAAAAAAGTGGTCTCTAAATGAAAGAAAACGAATTTGCGCCGGGTTTCAGCATTCGGTGGTAACTGTTTTGGTGAAAAAAACAATTCAAGCGGCACGGGCTTTGAAATGCCGTTCTATTGTGGTTGGCGGGGGAGTGGCCGCCAACTCTTCCCTTCGGGAGGAGTTTAAACGCCGGGGAGTGAAGGAAGGGTTCCAAATTTATATGCCTCCTATCCCTTTATGCACGGACAATGCCGCGATGATCGCGGCCGCCGCGCATATAAAGTGGACCTTTCATAAAAAGGGATTTGGCGGTCCCCTTCACATCCAACCTCATCTTTCAATCCCGCCCATGACGAGATCTATTCATTCCTTTAACCTCCCCTAAAACTTTCAATCCCGAATTTCTAAGAACGTCTGGAAAAATCAGAGTGTTTACCTTACCCTTGTTCCGGAGTTGGAAAACTATTCGACATGAGTATTAGAAAGAGACTAATCGTATTTCTCTTTTTTATTGCCACGATTGTGACAATGATGGGTGGATTATTGATTTTGGGAGCGCCCATATTCGTTAACGCCTTTAGAGATTCGCTGGCCGCGATGGAATCATTGAGCTACATTCGCGAACTCAAAAGCCATGTTTCTCGCCAGAAAACCTCCATTAACCGGTTTATATTGCTCGATGACAACCAAGAATTGCTCAGTTTTGAAGAAGCCACAGCTTTGACCAATCGAGTCATGCAAGACATCAGTAATGATAAAAATGCCAAAGCGTGGATCACGGATTTGAAGTCTTACGTCAGTGATGCCCATCGAATTTCATCCCAAATTATTACTCTCTGTAAGAGAGGCGACAAACAAAGAGCCATTGACGAAGCAACCTCTCAATTATTTCCTAAATTTTCAAAATTAACCGATTCAATTTTGGCCCTTGAGAATAAAAAATCAGCGGAGGCTCAGGCGAAATATAAAACGGCAAAAGCGCTGGGGGAAAAAACGGGTACCACTGTTTTTGGGGTATTCGCTTTTGCGCTTATCATGGGAATTTTTGTGGTCAGATCCCTGTATGCTTCTCTCATGAAGCCTTTGGAAAAACTGAGGAAAGGAACGGAGGAATTCGGACGGGGTCATTGGGATCATAAAATTGAAATTCCTTCCAATAATGAATTTGGGCTGTTGGCCAATTCTTTTAATCACATGGCGGAAAATGTGAAATCCCTGCAACAACAAGCCATCCATATGGACCGAATGAGTGCTGTTGGGCAATTGGCCGGGGGGGTGGCGCACGAATTAAACAATCCTCTCACGGGGGTGTTGGGACAAACCCAGATTCTTCTGGCAAAAACCAACCAGGCAGATCCGGTATTCCACCAGTTGAAGAAGATTGAGCAGGCCGCTCTTCGATGCAAAAAAATAGTTCGTGGCCTATTGGATTTTTCTCGTCCAAGCCAAACAAAGTTTGAAGATGTTGACATGAGCAATTTGTTGGAGTCCACAATTGATTTATGCGAAGCGGATCTAAAAAGCGCAAAAATAACCCTCGTTAAGAAATTCTCATCGGCGCTTCCAAAGGTTGAGGGAAACCCCTCTGAGCTGCAGCAAGTCATTCTTAATCTTTTGGGGAACGCCATTCACTCGATGTCTCGTGGCGGGGGAACTTTGACCTTAGAAACTTTTGCCGCCTATAAAAAGCTTGTCTTCGCCGACCGGCGCAAGGGCTCTCCCCCTCAAGAGGTCCAAGGAGATTGGGTGCAAATAATCGTGAAAGATACCGGCGTGGGTATTTCTAAAGAACACCTAAATCACATTTTTGAACCATTTTTCACGACAAAGGAAATCGGTAAAGGAACCGGGCTGGGACTCTCGGTGTCGGTGGGGATTGCTCGAAAACACGGCGGCGACATCAGCGTCGAAAGCCAGGGCCTCAATAAAGGAGCCATCTTTTTTCTTATTTTGCCTGTAAAAGGAAACTCGGGATACCCGCCGGGAGGGCTTAAGCAAATTCCATGACAATAAATGTTCTCCTTATAGAAGATGATCCCGATGTGACGGAAACTATTATTTCCGTCCTTCAGAATTTTATCGAAGATGTTGAGATTGAAAATATTATTGACGGGAAAGGATTTCGACAGGGTTTATGGAGAAATAAAGAATGGGCATTAGTGGTATTGGACATTATGATGCCGGGAATCACGGGTTTTGAGGTGTGTGAACAAATCCGTCATTTTCCCGGGACAAAAAATGTTCCGATACTCGCTTTAACCGGGTATGACACCGTCCAAAACGAAAACCGAATTATGGCTTCGGGCGCTTCTCGTTATCTGGCGAAGCCATTTGAAATTAATGATTTCTTAAGAGAAACCAAGGCGCTCCTCAAGGGTTGATGATGTTTTTTAAGAATATCGATCAGCTATTTGATTCCCTTTCCGAAAAAATCGATTCAAAAACTCCTCTATCAAAAGGCGCTTACCCCGGCGATCCGTTAAGTCAGGATCATTTTCTTTTGAAAAAAAGTTGGAATTATTTTAAGGAGAGGATCCAATCTCTTGAGAGTCAATTCGAGATGCAGATGGAATCTAAACGTCAAGAAATTGACGCCCTTCAAAAAGAAATGCAGGTTTATAAAGAGAAAGCGGCTGATTTGGAAAGCAAAAATAACTTTCTGTCGGCATTTCAAGAGAGTTTCGTTAAAGCCCGGCACATTGACTTTGTCGATTTTCAAAAATCGCAAGAGCGCTTAAGAGAAGTCTGGGAGGAAGAGCGGGGAAAACTGGAGCAAAAAACCTTTTCTTTGGAAGCTGATTTGGAAAAACAAAAAAAATCATTCGTGGACGCCGAACACACATTTCGCGGCCGAGAGAAAACGCTTCAAAAAGCAATTGATGACTTAAAAAATCGGCTTTTCCTCAAAGCCCAAGATGAAAACGAGAAAATGCGGGACTTGACCCAAGGGATGATGGCCAAAGAGGAAGAAATCCGAAACAGAGACCTGAAAATTGACCTACTGAAAGAAGAACTCGGACGATCCCATGAAATCAATCATAAATTGAAGGAAGAAATTGTTTTATGGGAAAAGAGGGCGGATTCACTCATTCTCAAAGTGGAAGACTTGGTGAGAAGCCTTGAATTAGAAACTCAAAAAAATGATCGATTGGCTTTTAAGGTCGACACATTGGAAAAGGAAAAACAGGAAATTCGCCAAAATTGGCAAAAAGAAGAGGCTGCTTGGCGGGAAATGTGGGATCGTTTCCAATCTCTCCGTGAAATAAAAAAAACCTAATTACCGTCGAGAAATTCTTTATTGACACCCCTGGGAGCTTGTATTACAATACCGACGTTCTTTTTTTCGAGAATAATATGAGCGGAATTGAAGTCAACGACAATAATTTTGAAACCGAAGTTATAAATTCGACCGTTCCCGTTTTGGTCGATTTTTGGGCTCCGTGGTGCGGCCCATGCCGGATGTTGAGCCCCATTGTCGCGGAACTGGCCACAGAGTTTGCTGGGAAAGCCAAGGTTGTTAAACTTAACACTGACGATAGCCCGGAAACAGCTTCGAGATATTCCATTTCCGCCATCCCCACCATCCTATTTTTCAAGGGCGGGGATGTGGTTGAGCAAATCGTCGGTGTCCGGCCGAAACCGGAAATTAAATCGATACTCGAAAAACTTTTCTGAACCCTTTCCGGGTTTGTCCCGCTAGAATTTTCATTTCTTTTTCTTCTTTGTCAATCATGTCGAAAAAATCCATTATTTTTGTCGCCCATGCCGCCTTTACCGCCGGGATTTTGCTTTTTGGGTGCGGTTCCCAGAGCGGCACTTATGAGAATGCCCGAACGGAAGGGAATAATCAGGCTGTCAAGATTAAAGCGCCCGATTTCTCTCTTGTCGATCTTAAAGGAAAATCCTTTTCTTTGGGCGATTATAAAGGAAAGGTGGTTCTTCTTGATTTCTGGGCGACTTGGTGTCCCCCCTGCGTCTGGTCATCACCCAAAGTGGATGAATTGGCCGCCGAATATAAGGGAAAAAAATTTCAAGTCATTAGCATTAGCCTGGACATGAGCCCCGATTCAGTCGCGCGGTTTTTCGATGGGAAAGAAGTTATTCCGCGCGTGGCTTTGGCGGGCGGGTCTCCCGTTTCGAATCAATATCGAATTTCCGGAATTCCCGCATTTTTTCTCATCGATCAAGACGGTTATTTGGTTAGAAAATGGGGAGGGTTTAGCGAGACGCTTCCCCTATTATGGCGAAAGGAGATAGACCGGCTTTTAAATTCCCGAAAACCTTAAGTAAAACATACCCATTTTCCTCCTGGAAACATTCACCTATGAAAAAACTATGCCTTATTGACGCCTCCGGATATATTCACCGCGCCTATCACGCTCTTCCGCCATTAACTAACTCCCGCGGAGAAATGGTGAACGCGGTCTATGGGTTTGCCCGAATGATTCAAAAACTGCTTAAAACGGAAAAACCGGATTATTTGGCCGTTTGTTTCGACTCGGCGGGGCCCACATTTCGCCACCAGGAATTTAAAGAATACAAGGCCAACCGCGAAGCAGCCGATGACACTTTGGTGTCTCAATTCCCGCTCGTGAACGAATTGGCGGAGGTTTGGGGATTGCCATCCATTCGAAAACCGGGATTTGAGGGAGACGATATTATCGCGACCCTAGTCAAAAAAGGAAAGAAAGCGGGTTGTCAAATTCTCATCCTCAGTGGAGACAAAGACACGCTGCAACTCGTCACGGAAGGGGTTGTTGTTCGAGATGAAATCCGGCATGTGGATTTTGATGAAACTCGGGTGCTTGAAAAATTCGGGGTCCGTCCCGATCAATTGGTCGATTACCTTT
>JAKLIS010000093.1 GCA_022709485.1 Elusimicrobiota bacterium
AACCTGCTCTGTGTCCAATGCTAGGGGGTCACTTCAATTTAGCTCGTCGTCCGTCATGGAAGAAAATTTATTCACCTCTAGAAAATCCAAAAATATTTCATTCACTCTTTGTAAAACTTCTGATTTAAGGGCGAACTCAGGAAACAAATCGCGGAGAGGTTTCAAAATATCAAAGCAATCTCTCAAGGTTTTGTTGAATCTTTCGAATAGGGTGGGATCCTTTCCATAGGTTTTATACCCCCTGGCCCATCGTCTGGCTGTTTCCATCCGTGCCCGATACCGGGCCAGAATGGGCACCATCGGCTTAAGCGCTTCTTGAATTGATAATGGGGAAACTTGAAAAATCTGAACCTTCAAAGGAATGGGTTCTTTTTCTTTTTTATCCTTTGCCGAACGAACCCTATTTACTTTTTTCTCGCGTTCAACGAGAAATTTTTGATAGGTAGAAACCAGTTCCATTTCCTGACGGATAATTCCGGCTTCGATGTCGGTTAAATACACCTTCCCCAAGATCCCATTCAAAATATCATGAAAGACAGGAAATAATTTTTTGTCCGACCACGCCAAATTGATAAAGATTTCAAACACTTTTAAAAACACCAGGTCATGACGCGTCTTCATATCATCAAATGGGCCCAACCACATCGGAAAGCGCTCAGCTAGGGTTTCGTAAGCGGCTTCTGCGGTCTGGGTTTGAAGGCGTGCCAGAATATCCCAAAACCAATCTTCTCTGGTTAATAGGCAAAAGACGCAATCCGGCAATCTTTCAACAGGCTGGCGCTTATACCAGTCTTTTATCTTAACGAACGAAGACGAACTCCAAACTCGATGGAGGAAATCACGCATTCGTTTTTGAAAAATTCTTATATTTTCACTTTCCTCCGACATTCGAATTTCCAATATTTCGTTAAGAATTCTATTGGCATTTTCGAAATCCCTGGCCAAAAGATTTCTAGAAAAATCCTCAACATTTTCCTTACCCATGGCGACAGGAGATCCATCCGAGGGCCGTAACTCAATATTCGTTTGCCCAAAGCCCACACCATCAAAATAATCCAGCAATTCTTTGTCTTGAATACCTCCCCAACCGAGAAATAAATTTTCATTCCCTCTCCATTTGTTTTTGTCAAAAGGGAAACCAAAATAGGAGAATATTGTGGCGCTATCTTGAATTTTCCCGGCTAATTCTCCCTTGAAAAATCGTTGGATGGCGCCAGAAAAAAGAGAAAACCGAAATAGGCGAACCCGGCCAAGCGCGTGATCCATTCCATCTGGAGGGATTTTATTGTCTCTCAATTGAAAGAACCGAAATCCGGCAAAAAACCGACGGCGGGTTTGATTCTGTCTATCCTCAACATCAACCCGAAGTTGGGGCAATTTCAATACCCCTCCCCTCTCTTCCAATAAGTGCCCCAAAACATCGGGTTCCTTTGTCTCTATATCAGGAAAACCTTTCAATTCAAAGAAACGGCCCGCCCGAACTACCAATTGAGGCGTCCAATACATCCGCTTTGGCCGTTCGGAAAAAAGCGGCCCCAACCGTTTAATTAAATTTTCAATGGCCTTATTGATGGTGGTGGAAAACAAATCTTCATCTCCTCCCATGTACCGGTCCACCACTCCTGTCATAATGGCTTTAACCGTTGGTTTATTGATGAAATAAACCAACGTGCTGATATAGTCTTTGGGCACCAGCGCATCAGCATCCATGTTGGCGATAAAGATATCTCGGTTCAGCTTTTTTGCCCGTTGGGTGGCAGGAAAAACACCAATATTTCGAATCCGGCCCATATGAACTTCAAAACCGCTTGAGGATAAGTCAATTACCTGAATGTTCAATTTCTTTTCCGCGATTTCCCAAACTGCCTGCTTTTCCAATGAGTTGAGTTTCCTAAAAAAGTCTGGAGGACGGGGATCAAGATTTTGTTTCCATCCTCTGAGCCAATAAATCAATTCAATGGTTTTTTGGTTATCTTCATATTCATCGCTTTGGGCCTTGAGCTGTTCAGGGGTATTTTGAACGACAAAGATAAGCTCAAAAAGGGATGCGTCCGCATTTTGGCGGGCGAAGGACAAAAGAAATCGAATAAATGTTCCCTTTGAAAATTCATCGAATACAGGGCAAACCACGCTCACCTGGAGTTCAGGATTAGGCTCGAGGACAGATTCCAGGGGCCGAAAGGAGGGAAGGCTCGGCACCCAGGGATTTTCTAAAATCTTTTCTTCAGGAACGATGTGAGGCCCTCGGTTTTTTGGAGGAGACCATAAACTTGTTTTTCGAGAATTTCCATTTCGAAAAAAACCAAAAGAAAGAAAAACGGCGGCCAAAATAATTACGCCCCCCAACCCCAGCAAAAAAGACGAATCAATGGAATAAACAGCTCCTAAGATTAAATTGAAACTTTTATGGGCCACGATGGGTTGGAAAAGTCCTCCGAGGATCAATGCGCCACCTCCCAGTTCCAACAAGGATTTCGAAGCGGCTTTTCTTTCCATAACCTCAATGACGCGATGAATGAAATTTTCTGTTTGCTTCACAGTCATACGAATTCTGCTGCGGGACTTTGAATGAGAGATGAAAACAGAGTTTGGATTTTTCTTGGATGAAGCTTCAAGAGCATAAAAATCCTTTCGGCTTGAAAATCTTTGAAAAGTCCCCGAAGCTTCATTCGGCATTAGAGCCGAAGCGATACCCGCCCCTTGCCGTCCCAGCGCGTTGGCGGCCTCAATGCCCAAAAACAATTTTTTCCCTTCAAAGAGTTCGTCTAAAGGGGTTTTTTCTTGGTTAAAAACGCTTAAATAGGACTGTTCTCGTGCCTCTCCCTTGTTGGTTTGAATACACGTTATTCTTGGCGCCAGGGTGATGATGCCAACCTTTTGTCGACTTAAAATGGATTCGATCCCTTTGGAGTGGAAGCCGCCGGTCACCAATAATGCGACGTCGGCATGCGTCCGATCCATTTCATTAAGAAGGTTCATCGAAATTGCCTGGTCTCTAATCCCCGCCTCCAAATAAAACGACTCGAACGCTTTCATATCTGGAAGTTCCTTGGGAAAGTCAGCGATGGGAGTTTTTTGATATTGGGTCCATTCTTCCGGAGATAATGAAAAATCAACCAATTTTTTAACCAAGAAAACCGATTGAGATTTCTTTACGAGGCCCTCCTCCAAGGGAGTTCGCGTCAATTCTCGGTAAACCTCAGATTCGAGCCGGGTCCTATCCTCGATGAGTTTTTCGACAGAAATCGAGTCCGAAATCAGAAGGTATTCCAAATAGGACTTCATGGATGGAAAATTTCCCATGTCGACGCCGTGTTCAAGACATAGGTCGCTGAGGTATTTGTAGAAGTCGACGTGGCTCACTTTTTTAAGCCGAAAGTTCAAGGTCTCATCAAAAATAGAGGCGGCATTTTTTTTGTCGAGTTTTTCCAGGAGATTGGTTAAAAGAACCGCCCGCTCTCTCACGACCGTTTCTAAATCTATCGATGTCTCCAAATCCAGTCCCTTGAGAAATAATTGGACGTCTGGGGTAAGAGGCCGGCCATAGGCAGCCAAATTCCGCACATGGTCTCCTATGGAAATTTGGTTGAGTTGGGAGGCTTGCACCTGGCGATCAAAAGCCAAAAGTTGGGGATTAAAAACTCGGCGTTTTTGCTGTTCCAAGGCTTGATTTATTTTTTCAATTTTCTTTCGATAGCCAGGTTGCTGGCTGGAAGCCCGACGGTAGGATTCCACATTTTGAAAATAATGGTTTGGGTCATCTACACCGATAATGGGAGGGGCCGGTCTGGGTCCCGTCAGGGCATAATGAATGGGCCCCGTGATTTTATTAACCCTGAATAGATAATCCGCCACTTTCTTGACCACGTCTTGCCGCTTAAATCCGGTCCAGGCATCAAGCGAGATCGGCTCAAATGCGGCCTCTAATCCGATGAAGTCAATATTTCCCTGTTCGGTTAATTCTTGGATTGTTTTGCCGATGTTTCTTTGGGCTTCTGAATTCAAATGAATATCTTGAACATACACGACAAATCTTTTGGCTTGAGGGGGCAAATGGACTTTCCGGATGCTTGAAAATTGGTCCGACAATAAACTCAAAATTTTCCGGGGTGTTTCATGAGTGCCTTCAGAAACCCATTTGTTTCTATTTTTCGATTTTGGCATTCCCCCGTTCAAGGGAAGGTGAACAGGGAAATCAGAGCGGATCGATTGGGGAAATTCCACAGGCAGGCGGGCCACTTCAATTGATTTTTTTCTTGCTTCCCAGAAACGGGTTTCAGACGAATAAGCCCAAAGAGAGTTACCTAAGAAAAAAACAAGGCTCAAGGCACCGGATGTCCAAATTTTAAATTTGTCGCGGCTTTTCAGGGTATTCATGTTTTTTAATAGGTTCGGTCTCTCTAGGACCAGTATATTCTTGCAGGGCTTAAGAAAGCCTTAAGGACAGGTAAACTATTTGTAAAAAAAGCGGGGGTTTCATTAACCCATCAAACCCGGCGGCGGAAAAACATCCCTAGAAATAGAAGCAAACGATGATCCTTTGTGTTTGTCTCGGAGGTCCGCTCTGGGTTAATATGAGCCCATGAAGAAGGTTGTTTCCTCGCCACGGTTTATCCCAAAAATTACCTTTCACCAGATGGCCATATCGGTCATTCTTTCGCCGGAAAAAACGTTCACATTTGATCCGGCGGGAAGATTTATCCGGGGGTCTTTTGGAAATCGTCAATTGGTCCGGGGTTTGGATGGAACCATCAAAGAAAAATCCTGGCTTCTCCATTCCACCGGCCCGGAACGAGAGGCGCGCGTCCTTTCTCCCCTGGAAGCCAAAAAGGTTATTCGGACCATTTATGAAAATCTTCAAGACTTAAGGAGGCTTCTGGACAAAAAAGGAGTGATTCGGTTTCAAACGTCCGATAGGGGTAAAGAAGCCGGTTTTGATTCTCCCAAAAAAATTCTGGCGCTTCTTCTTCATTGGAATGAGAAAAAAGTCTTAGCCGATGAGAATTTGTTCCATAAAATTTACAGGCCCTTAAACATTCTTCCTCCCGATCAATATTTTTCCGTCGTCATCCAGATGGCGGAAGGCTGCCCGTGGAATCGATGCGCGTTCTGTCATTTTTACAAAGCGCGGTCTTTCAGGTCCAAATCATTGTCGGAAATTAAAAAACATATTCGGACAGTGAAAAATTTTCTGGGTGAAGGAATTCATTTGAGAAAATCCGTTTTCCTTGCCGACGCCAATGCCCTCAAGTCTCCGATGAACACATTGGTAAAGACAATGATGGAAATCCGCCGACAAATGCCCGATCAGACCGGTCCCGATGGAGGGATTTTTTCCTTCGGCGATGTCCCCGCGATTCTTGAAAAAACACCGGCCGAATTTAGGAAGTTGAAAAACCTTGGCCTCAAACGGGTTTATATCGGGCTCGAATCGGGATCTGCGGTGGTCCGACGGATCCTTAATAAGCCCGGTTCGCCGGAGATGGCTATTCAGGCGGCGAGGAAACTTAAAAAAGCGGGGCTCAAGTTGGGGGTCATTGTGTTATTGGCGGATTTTGGCCGCCACAAATTTCATCATTTAAAAGAAACTGCCCAAGTTTTAAAGAAGATGGGTCTTTCCGCCGGCGATTTTTTATATTTTTCCCCGTTTATTCCCGCGAAAGGCTCCGCCCTTCCCCCATTTGAGAAAGACGCCATGTGGCGAAAAACAATTTCGTCCATGACCAAATCTTTCGCCCCCCCTGCCCAAGGCCCTCTCATTGCGGTTTATGACATCCGTGAATTCGTTGTCTGATTGTGGATTGGAATGCAATGGTTTATGATTTGAGCCGTGGATCGAAAAAATAACCCTTTTGGCCTTCTCGCCTTTCTCCATTGGAACCATGATTGGAATAAGTTCGCCTTTAAGAATGAGGACATTCCCAGGGCTTTGGATCAAATAGATGAACTGGGCGTCAGTTTTATCCGGATGGATCTTCTTTGGTCGGACATTCACAACGGGCACTTCCAATACGATTATTCCCGTTATGATTCTCTCATTGAGAATATTTCAAAAAAGGGAATAAACATACTGGCCCTTCTTCACTACAACAAAGCC
>JAKLIS010000094.1 GCA_022709485.1 Elusimicrobiota bacterium
TATTTGACCCTATTTTCCAAGGTCTCGCGGTGTCGCTCATGGCGGGAGAAGTGGCGTCCACCCTACTGTCGCGCTCCGCGGTGCCGGTCCTTTATTATCTTTTAGCCCGGCGGGAAAAGTCTTAAGGCCTTCACTGCTTTAGTGTTTTCAGAACCCTCACCCGCCTTCGCCCTTCGGGCACCGGCGGGCAAACCCCGGCCCTCTCCCTTTGGGAGAGGGCCAGGGTGAGGGAATTTTTGGATTGCATAGGAGGCAACATGAAATTAGAACATCGAATTCGTATGATCGCAGGAACGTTTATTCTGCTCAGTTTGGGTCTTGCGTACTGGGTAAGCCCGTTGTTTCTTTGGTTCACCGCCTTTGTAGGGGCCAATTTAATCCAGAGCGCTTTCACAAAATGGTGTTGGATGGAAAAAATTCTGCGAAAACTGGATCTGGCGGGACCGATTGAATAAAAATCATTAATTATTGAGCGAGAAAGGGGCGGCGTGGAAACAAAATATCTGCGTATGATTCGCGGGATGAAGACAGAAGGGACCAAAGACTGGAACGTCTATATTTTACGTTGTGGAGACGGGACGCTTTATACAGGCGTTGCCAAAGACGTCAATACGCGTCTTTGCCAACATCAAAAAGGGAAAGGCGCCGCCTACACCCGCACGCATCTCCCCGTTACGCTCGTGTATGAAGAGCCCCGGCTAACCCGGTCTGAAGCGCTGATTAGAGAAGCCCAGATTAAACGGCTATCGAAGCTGCAGAAGGAAAAATTATTGGCGCCCTCACCCGCCTACGCCCTTCGGGCACCGGCGGGCAAGCCTCGTCCCTCTCCCAAATGGAGAGGGAGTGCGACTTTTTTAGAACCCTCACGTTAGGTGGTAATAGCCTTTTTCTTGGGCAATTTTGATTGGCATGGCGAAAAGGCGAGAAAGATTTTGAGACGTTAAAATTTCTTGCTTCGGCCCATCCATGACGATTTCCCCCGCTCGCAAAAGAATCACCCGAGAAATTTCCGGAATAATATCGTGCAGGTTGTGGCTCACCACAATCATATTTTTTCCGGAACGGGACAATTTTCGAATAACTCGCTGGACTTCGGCGACCGCCGTGAAATCAAGGCTGGTGGTGGGCTCATCTAAAACAAGGGCGCTCGGATTGTGAACAAGGGAGCGGGCAATTAAGATTCTTTGAGCCTCTCCGGAAGACATTTCCGTCATTAAACGGTCTGACAGGTGGGACACGTCTAAAAATTTGAGAATGCGGCGGGTTTTTTGCCCCATTTCTCGAGTCACCTGATTGTTGGTCCAAATACCAACGCTGCTAAAAAATCCGGAAAGAACCGCTTCTCGGCCCGTAATCTCGTCATGAAACATTCCCGATTGATCCGGGGTAACAATTCCCAGTCTTGAGCGGAGCTCAAACACATCCCACATCTCTCGGTTTAAGATTTTCACTGAACCATGCGAGGGATAACATTCACGTGTTATCGTTTTAATCAAGGTGGACTTACCGGACCCGTTGGGGCCAAAAATGGCGACATTCTCGCCGGCTTTGATCCGAAATGAAATTGATTTTAAAGCTTCTCTATCCCCCCGCCGGACAGTGACTTCCTTTAACTCCAACAGTGTTTTAGACATCGGGTGTTTGAGAAATAATTCCTTTCTTTTCGTAAATGGGACGAACCAATTGCCGGATTCCAGGCAACTGGCGGGCAAACAATATAGCGCCGATAAGACAAATAATTCCGCTCACGAAAACAGTTGAGGTGGCTCCGATTCGGCTTGCGAGAGATCCCGAAACAAAACTCCCGATGGGCGCCATCCCCATAAAAGCCATCGCATAGAGACTCATAATGCGCCCCCGTTTATCATCATCGACGATTGTCTGTAGGATTGTATTGCTAGACGCCATTTCAACGATCATCCCAAATCCTCCCACAAACAAAAAAAGGATGGAAAGCCCCAGATGAGAAGAAATAGAGAACAGCATCATGGCGGAACCCAGAATAACGGCGCCTATAAAAATAAACCGCCCGAGGCCCAGAACGGATTTTCTGGACGCCAGATAAAGCGTGCCGGCCAAAGCTCCCAACCCGGAAGCGGCCATCAAAAATCCAAGCGTTTGAGGGCCACCGTGAAATTTCGTGGTCACAAAAATGGGCATTAAAACCACATATGAGGACGCCGTTAAACTGGCCACGCTTAGCAGAGCCAATATAGAACCAATGGGACGAAATCCAATTGCGTATTTTATTCCTTCTTTCCAACCGGTCCACACATCCGTCACTTTCCCCCTTTCAAAAGGTTTTTTCATTTTCATGAAAAAAAGAGCGATAAGAACAGCCAGGAAACTAATTCCATTAATTAGGAAGCAAATTCCTTCCCCCATGAAGGCCACTAAAATTCCCGCCAAAGACGGGCCCAATAGCCTGGCAGAATTGACCAAAGATGAATTGAGAGCGATGGCATTCCCAATATCTTCTCGGTCCTCAATCATGTCCATCATGAAGGCCTGCCTGGCGGGAATATCAAAGGCGGCAATGGTTCCCAGCATCAATCCCAACACAACAATTTGCCACACTTGAATCATCCCCGTCATCGTTAAAAGCGCCAATATCAATGCCTGAATCATCGCGAGCGTTTGCGTAATAATGAGAATGCGATGGCGGTTCCAATGATCGGCATAAACTCCCGCGAAAGAGGCAAAAAGAAATGTTGGGAATTGGCCGCTAAAGCTAACAAGCCCCAGGAGAAAAGCAGAATGCGTCATTCGATATACCAACCAGCTCATGGCGATCTGCTGCATCCAGGTCCCAATCAAAGAAACGCCCTGGCCGGCAAAAAATAAAGCGAAGTTCCGGTGCCGCAAAGCCCGAAACGTGGCCCGTAATGTATCGAGAGGTGATGGTGAATAGGAAGAATTCATAAAAATCAGGGTATACAAAAAACAGGAGGTTCCCGTATATGCTTGAAGCTTTCCTTGGGATTCCTATTCGATTTGGTTCAGTTTCATTTGAAGGGTAATATCCAATTCCTTTTCAAGCTTCGTTTTTTGATGTTTATCGCAGATGGAGAAAAAGGCGCAATCCAATTGGCATATGTTGATGGCATTTTTTTTAATGCGATTCTCGCAACCCAAAAAATCTTCCGACATCCTGGAAATTTTGTTTCTCATAAAATCGGGAATGTCCAAAAATTCCAAACCAATTAGAAACTCCTTTTTTTCCGCTTTCGAATAGCAAACCCGAATATTTGATTCCAAAATGGAGTGATCGGGAAAAGTAAGCTCAAGTTTCAATTTGGCGTCTTTGGGAATCGTCTCTTCAATCAAAATGGCCATGCCCCCAGCGGATAAATCTAACAGCTTGCCCTGGGTTGGTTCTCCGAAAAAAGGCGGGAGGGGCTTCAACCGAACTGGAACTCCTTGAAAGGCAGAAGACTGGAATCTTGGGAAACGGCGTTGGTCCATAAGAAAGTCGAGCTTATCATCCATGGATAAATTGTAGTGGAAGGCCGGAAGAAATTAAAGTCTCAAAATAATTTTCTCCTTTTTTCTCTCCACCGCGTATCATCAGGAATAGGGCTAGGGCGGGGAAATTAATGGATTAATTTTTTGAACTTCGGACGATGCGGTTGTATGGCCTCGGCACCCAGACGGCGGGTACGGTTGGCTTCATAATCTTGATAGTTTCCTTCGCTCCAAACCACTTGGCTGTCTCCTTCGAAAGCAATGATATGGGTGGAAATTCGATCCAAAAACCACCGATCGTGGCTCACAACCATGGTGGTCCCTCCAAAGTTGAGAATGGCATCTTCCAGGGCGCGAAGGGTGTTGACGTCTAGGTCATTAGAAGGTTCGTCCAATAATAGAAGATTGGCGCCGCTCTTAAGCATTTCCGCCAAATGGACGCGGTTCCGTTCGCCGCCCGACAAATTTCCCACCTTTTTTTGCTGGTCCTGGCCGGAAAAATTAAACCGTGCGCAATACGCTCTGGAATTCATTTCCTTCTTTCCTAAATGAACCACATCCAAACCGCCGGAAATTTCTTCCCAGACGGTCTTATTGGCATCCAATGATTCCCGGGACTGGTCCACGTATCCCGTTTTGACGGTGGGTCCCACGATGAGATTTCCTTGAGAAGGAGTTAACGCCTTTGTAATAAGCCTGAAAAATGTGGTTTTTCCGGCGCCATTGGGCCCGATGATACCCACCGTGGACCCCGGAGGAACGGAAAAATTGAAGTTTTCAAACAAGATTGTGTCCCCAAAGGTCATTCCCAAGTTTTTTCCTTCCACCACCACATCTCCCAAGCGCGGGCCTGGCGGAATATAGATTTCCAAATCCTCCGCGATTTTGACGGGGTCTTTCTCTAAAAGATCCAAATATTGGTTTATCCGGGCTCGCCCTTTGGCTTGTCTGGCGCTCGGCGTCATTCGAATCCATTCCAATTCCCGTTGAAGCGTTTTTTGCCGCTGGCTCTCCGCCTTTTCTTCCAACGCCAGCCGTTTCTCTTTTTGGTCCAGCCAAGAAGAATAATTTCCCTTCCAGGGAATTCCCATTCCCCGGTCCAACTCCAAAATCCACTCGGCGATGTTGTCCAAAAAATAACGATCATGAGTCACCGCCACAACGGTTCCTTTATAATCCTTCAAGAAATTTTCAAGCCAGGCCACGCTCTCGGCGTCCAAATGGTTGGTGGGTTCATCCAGTAAAAGCAAGTCCGGGGACTGAAGAAGGAGCCGACAAAGGGCCACTCGTCTTTTTTCGCCTCCGGAAAGATTTTTCACGGACGACTCGCCGGGGGGAAGCCTCAGGGCGTCCATGGCTATCTCCAATGTCCGGTCCAATTCCCAACCGTTCACGGCGTCGATTTTCTCTTGAACTTCGGCTTGACGGTTCAAAAGTTTTTCCATTTCGTCCGGATTCATGCCTTCGGTAAATTTCGCGCTGATATCTTCATACTGTTTCAACAAATCCGTGACATTTTTCATCCCCTGCGCCACGTTTTCTTTCACGGTCAAATCAGGGTCCAGCACAGGTTCCTGAGGAAGATAGCCCACCGTCATTTTATTTCCCAGCATGGCCTCGCCAGTGAAGTCCTTTTCAACTCCCGCCATGATTTTTAGAAGCGTGCTTTTTCCAGCGCCGTTTAAGCCGAGAACCCCGATTTTGGCGCCATAATAAAAAGAAAGGCTGATATCTTTTAAGACCTGCTTTTGCGGGGGATATGTCTTTCCCACTCTTACCGTTGTGAAAACAAAATCCTTCGCCATAAACAAACTCCTCTGAATTCCAAAGTTAAAAATTTTGCTGATGATACTCCGGATGGCCAAGAACCACAACCCATCTCTCGCTGTTGGGAGTGTTCCATCGCCCTCGTAGACTTATTGAACGCCAATGTCAGGACCAAATTTTGCCGCCTATCCCAGGGCAAAAACTCTTTTAGTTCCCTTGAATAATTCCAATATTTGTTGATATTGAGATATTTTTATAACCACCCAAATTCTTCTGTAGAACTTCCTCCTGGGAGAGACCGGCCCATGGATTGGAATTTTTGGGCTCAACCGATGTTAGAAGAAAGGGGGCAGAATAAGACTGTGAAACTTAATGATTTGATTAACATCGCGTTGCTTCTGGTTGTTTTAGCGTTTGTTTTTTTTCTGAGCGCGGCGGCAACCCCCAAACAAAAGGAAACCGCTATGGAAAAGACTGAATTCAAGATTGCCACTTTTGCCGGAGGATGTTTCTGGTGCATGGAACCTCCTTATAAAAATGTCCCCGGGGTAAAAGAGGTGACATCCGGTTACATGGGCGGGACAAAAGAAAACCCCACTTATGAGGAGGTTTCGACGGGCCAGACCGGTTATCTGGAATCTATTCAAATTCGCTATGACCCTGCGCAAGCGTCATACGAACAACTCCTGGACATCTTCTGGCGAAACGTGGATCCCACAGACACCGGCGGACAGTTTGCGGATCGGGGCACCCAATATAAAACCGCCATTTTTTACCACGACGAAGTGCAACATAAGACGGCCTTTAAGTCGCGGGATGATTTGATCCAATCGGGCCGGTTTAAAAAACCAATT
>JAKLIS010000095.1 GCA_022709485.1 Elusimicrobiota bacterium
ACACAGAATTGGACAATATGACCGCCGGGCTTCAGCCGGCGAACCTCATTATTGTCGCCGGCCGGCCTTCCATGGGGAAAACAAGTCTCGTTATCAATATGGCCGAACACGCGGCCATCGAAAAGAAAACTCCGGTGGTTTTTTTCTCCCTAGAAATGAGCAATCAGGAAATCGCTATGCGGCTTCTATGTTCTCGGGCTCTTTTGAATATGTCCGAAGTGAGGCGCGGTTATTTGGCCCGTAAGAATTGGCCGCGCATTACGTCTGTGGCCTCCGAAATCGCGGAGTCCCCGCTCTTTTTTGATTTCAATACCTCTCCCACCGTGTTAGAAATTCGATCTGCCGCCAGACGATACGCTCACGATTTTCAAAGGAAAGGGACAAAATTGGGATTAATCATTATCGATTATCTTCAACTCATGCGAGGGGATGGGCGGCAAGAAAGCCGTCAACAAGAAATTTCGGAAATTTCACGAGGACTCAAAGGACTGGCCAGAGAATTGGAAGTTCCCGTGATTGCCCTCTCGCAGCTCAATCGAAAGCCGGAAGACCGAGGGCGGGAAGGACGGCCCCAGCTATCCGACCTGCGGGAATCCGGCGCACTGGAACAAGACGCGGACGTCGTTATGGCCATTTTCCGAGAGGAAGTGTATCGGCGGGACGATCCGGATGTTCGAGGCAAGGCCAAAATTTTTGTTTTAAAACAGAGGAATGGTCCCATCGGGGATATCGAATTGAATTTCATTGATGAGTGCACGCGATTTGTAAATCCGGAACGGGCGCTTGAGCCTACCCCCGCTTAACGCGCACCCAGAGGAGGGCTTTTATTATAGCGACCCACCCCCAATACCGACCCACTTGGGTCGAGATATCAAAAACCAACTTTCAGTCCAATCTTCTCCAGATTAAAAAGTTTATCGGGCCCGATGTGCGGCTCATGGCTGTTCTTAAAGCCGACGGATATGGACATGGTGCCGAGCCGCTGGCTCAAATCGCCGGTGAAGGGAATATAGACTTCATCGGGGTATCCAGCTTAGAAGAAGGAATCACCTTAAGAACGGCGGGCATTCGCCTTCCCATCCTAAACTTAGGCGGGATATATCCCCTGGAAAATTTTTCGGTGGCTTTCGAGCATAATCTGATTCCCACCGTGGCCAGTTTCGAAGCGGCCCGAACGCTCTTAAAAATTGCGGAGAGCCGGAACACACAGGCCTCGTTTCATCTCAAAGTGGACACGGGAATGGGCCGCATCGGAGTCTCCGTGGAAGAAGCCAAAAAGATTTTGAGTTGGACGAAAAATAACCCTTCCGCCCTTGCCTCGGGGGTGTACAGTCACTTTTCCTGCGCGGATTCAGATTCCCGTTTTAGTCAAACTCAGCTAAAAAAGTTTGACGAGTTGAGAAAATTTGCGAAAACTTTGTCTCTTCCTCCCATTCAATTTCACATGGCCAACTCCGCGGCCTTGTTTCGATTTAAAAATTCCCACATGGATATTGTCCGGCCGGGCTTGGCGATGTATGGCGACTCTTTGGTGGCTTTGCCGAAAGGGGTTAAATTATTCCCCGTTTTAAGCTGGCATTCGAGGATTATTTTTCTTAAAAAAGTGAAAAAAGGAACTTCGATCAGCTATGGTCAAACGTATATCACTAAGAAAGAAAGCCGTATTGCCACTGTTCCCGTCGGTTATGCCGACGGCATACCACGGGCTGTTTCAAATAAAGCGTTTGTTTTGATCGGGGGAAAACGATGTCCCCTGGTGGGTCGGGTGACGATGGACCAGGTTATGGCGGATGTCACAGGCGTGAACGCCAAAGTGGGAGATGAGGTTATTATGGTGGGTTCTCAGGGGAAAAAAGAAATTAAAATTTCCGAGTGGGCCCGGTGGGCGGGAACTATTTCCTATGAAATATTTTGCGGAATTTCCAAACGGGTTCCGAGAGTTTACAGGTAAAAAAATGGCAGGGATATTGGGTCGATTCGTTCTTGACTTGGCGGAAGCCTTGGGCGGCGTGGCGAAGATGTGGCGGGAAACCTTGGCCGCTCTTTTTAAAGGCCAATGGGTTCCGCACTTGACCATCGCCCAGATCATGGAAATTGGCGTTCGATCGTTTCCCGTGGTCGGGCTTACCTCTCTTTTCACCGGTATGGTGCTGGCTTTTCAAAGCGGATTTTCCTTTATCAAGGTATTCAATGAGCCGATTTATGTGGGGTCTGTGGTCGGGCTTTCTTTGGTTAAGGAATTGGGGCCTGTGCTTACTTCCATCGTGATAGCCGGCCGGGTGGGCGCGGCCATTGCCGCAGAAATTGGAACCATGAATGTCACGGAGCAGTTAGACGCTCTATACACTCTTGGAACAAACCCGGTCCGATATCTGGCCGTTCCACGTTATATCGCCGTCATGGTGATGGTTCCCATTCTCGCCGCTTGGCCGACATTATCGGCATTTGGGGCGGATTTATGGTTGCCAATATGCAACTAAAAATTCCGGCGAGTGTTTATTGGAACGAGGTCAAAACATTTGTGGCGTTGGACGATGTCTACCACGGGATTATTAAGGCCTTCTTTTTCGGAATTATTATCGTAACCACCGCCTGCTACAAAGGTTTTAAATGCGAAGGAGGTGCGGAAGGCGTCGGAAAAGCCACCACCTCCACCGTGGTTGTGGCGATGGTTTTGATTTTGGTCGGGGACTATTTCTTGAGCGCGCTGTTGGTCACGATGAGGATCGGCGGATGATTCGAATCAACGGGCTGGAAAAATCTTTTGGAAAAAATCATGTTCTTCGCGGAGTGAATCTGGAGATAAAAGACGGCGAAACCATTACTGTGATGGGGGGGTCCGGAACCGGGAAAAGCGTACTCATTAAACATATAGTGGGACTCCTAAAACCTGATAAAGGCCGGATTTTTGTCGATGACGCCGAGGTGACAAAGTTGAAGGAGGAAAATCTTTTTCAAGTTCAAAAGCGATTCGGCTATTTGTTTCAAGGAGCCGCCCTTTTTGATTCTTTGACAGTCGGAGAAAATGTGGCCTTTGGCCTCCATAATTTGAGGCCCGATTTGGCCAAGCACTGGAAAGATGTGGTGGCGGAGAAACTGTCCCTTGTGGGTTTGGGTCCCGATGTAAGCAATTTGAAACCGGCGGAGCTGTCCGGAGGAATGAAAAAGCGGGTGGCTCTGGCGCGCGCCATCGCTTATGAACCGGACTACGTCCTTTATGATGAACCCACGACCGGCTTGGACCCCATTATGTCGGACGTTATTAACGAATTGATCTTGGCGCTTCAAAAAAAGTTAAAGGTGACCTCCGTCGTGGTGACGCATGATATGAAGTCGGCCTACAAAGTTTCCAATCGCATCGCGATGCTGTATCAGGGAAAAATAGTGGCTGTGGGAACTCCCGAGCAAATTCAGAAAACGACGGATCCTTTAGTAAAACAATTTACCACGGGATCTTCCGAAGGCCCTATCAAAATGCAAGTGAAGGCTTTCGAATAGTCCCTTAAAATGAAAAAATCAGTAAATTTTTATGAACCAAGAAACTAAAGTTGGAATGTTTTTACTCGTCGCCATTGCCGCGATTTTGGCGGCGATTATATTTCTTGGCGATATTCATTTATTTGAAAGGCGGCACCGGTTCCGAATTGATTTCGACAATGTCGAAGCCCTCCCTCCTAAAGCCGCCGTTAAGATTTCCGGGGTTGAGGTCGGTAAAGTTTTAAGAGTGTCTCTCGTTGATCATCATGCCCGGGTTTTAATCGCCATCGACCCCAGCATCGCCCTTTATGAAAATGCAACGGCCCGGATAGGGTCGACTGGCATCATCGGAACCCGGTTTGTGGAATTAAAAACAGGGACCTCTGATATGCCGGAATTGCCGAAGGGCTCAATTATTAAAGGAGTGGGATCGGCCGGGATGGAACAAATGATGGATAAATTATCCAGTTTGTTTGAAGACGACCCAAAATATGGGAACGCCGCAGACAATCTTAAAGCCACCATTTCCAATTTCCGCAATATCACAGATTCCTTGAATTCGGCTCTCGCCGATCGGGGAAAAGATTTGGAATCGATTCTTGTCAACGTGAAAGAGATGGCGGAAAGCGCCAAGGTTTTTGCCGCCGATCTCGAAGACATCACTCAATCCCGAAAAGAAGACATCAAGGTGGCTCTTGCCAAATTCCGGGATATTTCAGAACGACTGGATGCCATTATGGTCAAGATCCAAAAGGGTGAAGGGACCATCGGGACTTTGGTGTCTGACGAGAAAACGGCGGCCGATGTGAAGTCGGCGGTGGCTTCCATACGGGAAACGGCGGATTCGGCCAAAGAGGTTTTGGGGCGCGTGACCCGAATCAATTCCTATTGGAATTACCGTTACCGGTACGATTACAGGGACAAAGAATCTCGCAGCGACGCGGGCGTGACATTTGTTCCGCGGCCGGGGAAATTTTATGCGGTGGGCGTAACCAATATTGGAGAACGGCCGGACAGGGAAAAAGAAACCCAATATGAAAGGAAAAACAGAATAACGGCGGTGCTCGGAGGCGAATTGGGGCCTTTAACCGGGTATGCGGGAGCCATTCGGAGTGCGGGCGGCGTGGGGGGCAGTTTCAGGCCTCTTTGGAAAAGTCCTAAGTGGGGCAGGCGTTTTGAGTTTCAAACTGAAGTTTCCGATTTTTCAAGGGATCGCGTGGTCAATGGTGAAGTTTTGGATAAACCCGTTTGGTCGGCGGGAGCTCATTTGGCTCTCACACGGTGGTTATGGGTCGGCGTCCGGCAGGAAGATATGTTGGAACATTCCGCTTTTCAAACGTACGCCAACGTGATTCTCTTGGATCGAGACTTTGCCTATCTCTTAGGCCTTTCCGCCCTTGCCCGGTAAGCTTGCCCGCAAAGTTTCATTTTAATAACGTGATCGCAGAAATGATTCGTTTTGACCTAATTTGGGGGGCAATTTCTTGAACAAACCGACTCGATTATATTCTCTTTCTCAAGTGGGCGGTCAATGTGTCATGGTGCTGGAAGAAATTGACGGCCCTCGGCTTCTTCCCATTTGGATTGGCCTTTATGAAGGCGGCGCCATTGGGATGGCTCTGGCCGGCCAACAATTTCCCCGGCCTTTGACGCACGATTTGCTTCTTCAAATGGTCAATGAATTGGGAGCTTCGGTGGAAGCGGTCATCATTACAGAACTCAAAGACTCCACTTTTTTTGCCGAGATACGGATTAAGAAGGCGGAAAGTGTGATTGTGATTGACGCCCGGCCGAGCGATTCCGTGGCTCTGGCTGTCCGAGCGAATTGCCCCATTTTGGTCAACGACAAAGTTTTTGAATCATGTCCCGAACTTTTAAAACCCATATCTGAAGATGAAGTGTCCGACTTCAAGAAAAAACTGGAAAACATGAAGCCGGAAGATTTTTTTAAAGACCTTAAGAACAAGGAAGACGATAAAAAACAAAATAATGGGGGAGACGCGGACCTTCCCCCGAATCCGCAAAGTTAAAGGAGATTTCGACCATGATTAATATTATTCGAGGCTTGGCCTTGATCGGTTTCCCGATTACAGGGTTCTTTCTTTACAATCGTTCGGTCCAAGGTCTTTTGATTGGGTTGGGCCTGGCGTCGGTTATCGTGGCGATCACGATTATTTCGGAGGGCTTAAGACCGGACGTCATCATTTTCGCTTTATTGGGCGCGGTTCTCGGTTTCGCGTTGGCGCGCGCTTTGCTCTATTTGGTTTTCAAAATTGACAATCCGACCTTATTCGAACTTTTGAACCGGTATTCTCTTTTGATCAACATGGGTTTTGCCCTTATGGGGGCCATCATCGGCGTCCAGAAATGCCGGGAGTTTTTAGACATCTTGGACAAAGATCTGGTGATCCAAGGAAAGAAAAATTTTGAGGTAAAAATTTTAGACACCTCGGTCTTAATTGATGGACGCATTTGCGACATTGTTGAAACCGGATTTTTGGGAGGAAAATTTCTTGTTCCTCAATTTGTTCTTCACGAGCTTCAGGTTGTGGCCGATTCTTCGGACCCCACAAAACGTAA
>JAKLIS010000096.1 GCA_022709485.1 Elusimicrobiota bacterium
TCGCCGCTTTGAGAAGCGAGTTTGGAGAAAAAGAACTTCTCGTTTTAGATCCCGAATTCCGAACCGTGGTCAATATAGCTAATGATCCCGATTCGGATGTGGTTTTCATCCAAACTGAAGATGATTTGAATGGAATTAATTTCGAATATGATCCGGGAATCGGCCTCACCGTCCGACCACGATCCAAAGAAACTTTAAGGATTAATTGGGGCGCCCTCGGGCAAAAGCAAAAAACCCATCACCTTCCTCTATATTTATGGATTCCTTTTAAAGCAGCTTTGTTCGACGCAATGAAGGCAGGAAAAATTTCACCCGAAATCTTTAACAGAATTGTCACTGAAGGAGGGGGTATTTCCCGCTTGGGCCCCAGCGGCGAAGTTATTATTGAAGAAGAAGTAATCCCTATTATAAAAGAGGTATTAAATAGAGAATTGGGCCGGTCGCTTCCTTTCGGACTAAGAAATAGCGAAATCCGTGAATATCTTACTTTCCATGAGCTTCTCCACCGGCTCATCAGCCAATACCCCGGTCTTGTGACCAATGTTCTTCAGCGCCTGAAAAATCCGTCTCTATACGATTCGAATTCTGAAATCCCCGATTTTGAAACGTTCAAAATATTTTTTGCCAATAATTACGGCGATGGATATCTGGATGACGCTCTTTTTGCGGAAGAATTAATGGTTGTGGATGCGACTGAGCGATGGATGCTAAGACAAAATGTTGGGATTCTAAAAGATAAGGCGTTTCCTCGGACTCGGACTTCAATTCCTTTTAAGATCATAAACGCCATTATGGAAGCAAGAACTGACCCCATACGATTGCCGGGGATGCCAACAATGCAGCGGGAAAACTGGAAATCGTTGGCGAATGATTTGATGAATGGCAGATTTCCTGAATACAGGAAACCCAATTCTTATAAGGGCGTAGGGATATCAGCGCCAAATCCTGCCCTGGATAAACATATTCACACGTTTTTTATTCAGTTAGATTCTTTCTTAAGAAAAAATCCCAATTTCCCCAATGGGAAAATAAAGTCAAAAGATGGAATCCCAGAATTATTGGCTTCAGCCAAATCCATTTCAGATGAATTTCATCAAAAATTCTCCAGTTTAATTAACCTTTTATTGGATTCTTCTCCTCCGTTCCCGTTTATTGCCGAGAAAATTAGACGGGTTAATATCTCCTTATTGGGTAAAGGATATTTTTTATTTTTTAAAAATTTTAAATATCTAGTCCGACCCACTCAAATTAAAGTCAGATGGGAAATTCCCGGTGATCCCGGAAACAATGTATTGGTCCTCGATGATTTGTTTCCAGGTTCAGTGGGGCCTTGGGGCCAGGCGAGCAATGAATTAATTCCCGCTGTTTATCTCAGCCATATTAAAGGCCATGTCATCAACGACCTTATGCCAATTTTGGCAGGAACGAGAGTTGTCAATACCTATAGGCCTGAAGAGAGGATATTTAACCGCTATTTTCCTCAACTCTTAAAACAAATATTTCTTAACGCCTTGGATTTTTATTTTTCTCCCAATTCATTCGACAAGAAAACATATTTATATTGTGCCCGATTGATAGGAGAACGCGCGCGATATCTTAATCAAATTCTCCATCGGGCCTCTCCCGGGGAAATTAACCGTCTTCCTCAGCGACAAGCCATGCCTCTTGTCTGGGATAACGACTTTATGGGTCGTATTAAGAAAATGTCTCTTAAAATGTCCAAAGAATGTGAATTCCTTGTTGAAAAAATAGAAGAAGTAAATAAAGAAATAAAAAGAAACGCGCGGCTATTTGAGAAGGTCATCGAAAAATACGTTAGAAAAAGATCCATTGCGACGGCGTTCCATGAAGCCACGCATGGCGTTGACGTCTCTCCCATTTATTCGGAAATAAGAACCGGTCTCATTCAACTAACCTACTTCCCAGATTATTCATATGCTTTATTCAGTCATTTGTTATGCGGTCTTTTCGGTGTTGAATTTTCTAGGACTATTCTTGAACTCATGGCTTTTGCCATTCGAACGCCCGGTTCTTTTTTTGAGCCGAAATTGAAATTGCGACATTTAAAGAAACTCGTTAAGAAATTGATCCGACACAAAGATCTTAAAACCAAATCGCTGGAGTTCCATCGGAGAATTTTTGGAGAGCCTCTTTTAGGGCAAAGTGAACTTAAAAATCTCGAAGCCGCCGTCAAAGCTCAATGGGTCATATTCGATGAAAAAGTTAATGAATGGGTCGAAAAAGGCGGAGTCAGCGAGGGGGGGCTGGACGAATGGTTTGGGACCCCGGTTTCTCGAAAAAACGCGCTAAGAAATCTGTTAACGGTCTTTTCCCGAAGCGCTTACGACAATGATGAAACCAGCCTGGCGAGAATGGATGTTGTATCCAAGGTACTTTCAACCGTTCTTCGGAGGCCGGATTCAGAAAAAATAGCTCGTTTCTTGGAAAAATTTTTGGCCATAAAGTCTGAAGCACGACAAAAACTTATCCCGGAAGCTTTTCCACTCATTAATTCTTTTCTCACCGTGTACCGAATGCCCAAATCTAAGGTGGGTTTTGTCTTCAGTATGTTTGGCGAGCAAAACCGCATGAGCCGCCCGGATGAGAACCCCAATGGAGAAGATTCCCTCCGGAAAGCCATTGAAGAGCTTCAAACATTATTTTCCGTCAATAAAAACGGGGCCACTTGGCAATTGTTTGGCGTTCAATCTGTGGCGCGGGACACTCGCAAAAACCATGGAGAAACTTCCGCCCAGATGGCATTGCGAATCACGAAAGAAAGCTATCCAGACTTGCTCGAGTCAGGGCAAGTTCGAATTCTCACCATTCCAGAAGGGCTCCAAGATCGGCTCCCCGGAAAAAAGGGAAGCGCAATCGTATATGGAATGAAACAGGCTTTAGACGCCGGCGCGGACTTTATCGTTTATTCCGATTCGGATCTTTCTTCTCATAGATGTCAGAGTGGACATCTCCTTCGTCCTCTATATATGAGACAGGCGGATGCTGTTTTGGGATCTCGTCGAGCGCCGGGGGCTGTATTTTTGAATCGGCCTTTGGCCAAAAGGTTCGATAATCGAATTTTCAATTTCATGGTAAGGCTCCTTTTTCCGCTTCCATTTTCCGATATAGAAAACGGATTTAAAGCTTTTTCACGCCGGGCGGCTCTCCAGGCGTTGCCCTTAACCGAGGATGGACAATTTCTTCCTTTTGAAGAATTTAGTTATGGTTTTTCATTCGATGTTGAGCTTTTGATGCGGCTCAAAAAATATGGCGGGCGGTTATTTGAAATTCCCCAAGTGTGGATCGGAAATAAGGAATCTCATTCTCCCAAAGGCCTTCTTTATCTTTTTCATATGGGAAAGGAACTGCTAAAGATTCGCCATCGGATGAAAAAGTTTTATAAGAAGAAAAACCTGGACTTAAATCCCCAATCTCAAACTCTTGTTCAAGGATTAAAGCACATCGATTCCATAATTAAAAAACCCTGGATTCATTGTGTGATCGAAGAATTCGATGTCGATTTTTATAATTTTTCCGTGACATTGGGATGGGTCGAAGACATGCGATCAAGAGATTTGACAGAAAAACGCCTCCAGGCAAACGATCCCCATGCCGGGCTATCCATTCAAGAATGGGTCAGACAATACGAACAATCGGCACCCGGCTCTAAAATCATATTGGCGGCTCCTGTGACCATGGGAGGGTTTATCGAGGCCAATGATTTTATTGTTGTGGGCAAAGAGGGTCTTTTTAAAAACAAAAGAGCCCGGGCGATAGGGCAAAATGAATATTCATCTCCTGAAGGCGTTTTTTCTGGCATTGACTTGGATCAGAATGCCCCTCGTCTCTTTCAATTTGAAAAAGAGGGGAAAGTCGTTAAAGGAGACCTTCCTTTATTAGGCGTGGGAGGCCAACTTCTTGTTAAAAATGGACAGAGCCAGTTCAATAACCTAGGGTTTAATATTGAAAGGAATCTCGGTGGAAAAGGAAGACCCAATACGCGGGCTGATCAATTCATGCAGGAAAATACCGATCAGCCTTTTTCAATCTCAGCCATTGGAATTAAAGGAAACGGGCATCTGGGGATGGTCACACTTTATGGTAAGCCGGATGATTTGTCCCGTCCCGAATCCACTATTCGGGATTTGATTGATGTCCTCTTGGAATTGGGATATGAGGATGCTGTTTTGGCAGTGGGGGGCGGCGACAATCAAAGATATCTAGCGTCGGGATCTATTCCCGATGTTAGATACGGTCTTTCCAGGACGGCTTCTTTTATCCAAAATTCTTTAAAGACCGAAAGCAGTTATCCAACTGGAAAAAATTGGTTAAGCCAATTGGGATTGTCGCCGGAAATTGAGACATCGAATCAAAGAAATGTTCGCGTTGTGGTCTTTTTCACGAAAAGGTCGTCTGTTCAAGCCGCCGGAACTTTTCAAAAAGATGATATGACCCTCCGATTCGGGATTGAGACATTAAAAAAGTTGCCTTTTCTGGCCGTTGTTGGTTTCTTCCCTCCATCATTGGCAAAGTTTACGGTGCCATTTTTGATCCCTTTTATTATTGGGCTTGTGGTTTACCGGTTTTGGAAATGGGGAGACAAATATTTTGAAGGAAAAAAAGATTCCGTTCCTCAATGGAAAAAGCTTGGAGACACTATTCTTGAAACGGCTATGGAATTTGTGAAAGGGCGAACTCCACAAAACCTCGCCTCTTTATCCGGTCCTCTGGTAAAGAAAAACATTGGGAAACTTTTTATAGAAAACCCTTTGATTGCTGCCCCACTTGATATCGAAGGAGAAACCGCGTTAATTAAATATCTGGAAGAAAAAGTTCGGGGGCGTATTAAAGCAGGGGAGATAAATTTTGTGGAAGCCCAGGAGTTGGGGATGGCGGTTGAAAGGATGGTGGGCCCGTCTTTTGACGTTTCCCGCCTTCTAACGGAATCCGAGTGGGGATTTTCTTTAGTCCGGGGGCAGGAAAATAAAATAGGTGAATTTATTGAGCGCGTCGAACAAAGATGGAAAGAACGAAATTGGACCCAGCCCATTCAAATAGATTTATTCGTCAATCAAGAGGATGCGGACTATTTTAAAGATGTGGCGGACTCCCTTTCAGCCCGCGGCCGCTTTCAGTGTCAAGTTTTTCAACGGGAGGCGTTAATAAAAGGCGTTCATTTAATTGATATCGACCAATTTGAAGATATCTTGGAAACAATGGATGAAAGTCGGGTGAACAATCTGATTCTGGCATTTGGAAAAGATGATCGCTTTTCTGCAGGTTCAGCCTTGTTGAAAAAAGGGGCGCGGTGGCGCCACGTTCGGATGGTAAGCCTGGAAGATTGGCTGAGCAACTTGACCGCGATTCCGGTTAAAAGTCTTCGTTTAATTTTGGATGTGGCGCGCGTCCTCTCTCTAAACGCCTAAGACCCTCACCCCGGCCCTCTCCCACTCGCCCGCCAAGGCGGGCTCGCGGGCGAGGGAACCCTGAAAAGTGGGGGCTCGCGGGCGAGGGAACCCTGAAAAGTGGGGGCTCCCTCTCCCAAAGGGAGAGCAACTGTGTTGTCAAGTGACAAACTTTAATCAGGATGCGAGCGATATGGCCTGGCGCGAAGCCAAGTGTTGCCGCATCAGAGAATTTAAATGAATCAACAACTTACGCATACATGCAACGATAGCGACTTTAAACTTTTTGCCTTCAGCTCTCAGGTGCTGATAGTAGGGACGGATCACCGGATTGCATCGAGTGGCCGCCACAGTCGCCATAAACAGGACATTCCTTACATGGCGTCGGCCACCAAAGATATGACGCTGCCCCCGCCATTTCCCACTGTCCGAGTTAAAGGGCGCCACGCCAACCAGGGCCGCAATCTTCCTCCGGTTCAACTTCCCCAATTCAGGAACAGCGCTCAACATCGCCAAACTCAAGCTCGGGCCAACGCCCATCACATTTTGCATGCAGGCATCTTTCGCTTTCAACTCAGGGTCTTGTTCCATCGCGTCTCGAACCTTCTTTTCCAACCCTTTCAACGCCTTTTCCAGA
>JAKLIS010000097.1 GCA_022709485.1 Elusimicrobiota bacterium
CATCGGGAAAAAACGGTCAGCGAACTTTTTATTTAAAAGGAAGGATGGGGAGATATAGCCGTCATTCCCGCTTTCTCGGGATTGACGAACCTTAAAATGTCCTAGGAGGATTCACAAAATGCAGCGTGTTCAACTTGAAGTAAAAACAAGAGATTTGACTTCCAAAGAGAAGCTCAATAATAATCGATTGCGGACATCCGGCTTGGTTCCGGCCGTCATGTACGGTCAAGGAGAACCGGTGACGGTGATGGTGGATTTAAAAGATTTTAGCAAGGCCATTCACACCGCAGCGGGAACCCATGCGCTTTTTAGCCTGAAGATCGGCGGTAAAGCGAGTCTGGCGGTTATAAAAGAAATTCAAAGAGACATTTTTACCAGACAGCCCATTCATGTGGATTTCCAACGGATTAGCGAAAAAGAAAAAATTATCCTGAGCGTTCCCATCCATACCAAAGGGGAAGCCAAAGGCGTTAAAGAGCAGGGCGGTATTCTTGAACATATCCTGCGTGAGTTGGAAATTCGTTGCCTTCCGGAAGATATTCCCGCCAACATCGAAATTGACGTGACCAATCTTGAACTGCGGCACGGAGTCAAAGTAAGTGAAATCACTCCGCCCAAAGGCGTGGAGATATTGACCGGGGGCGACCACTTCGTGGTGAATATCGTGACGCCGAAGATTGAAGAAGTGGCGCCCGCTCCCGCGGCCGTGACAGCGGAAGGCGCGGCGGCTCCGGCGGCTCAACCTGAAGTGATTGCCAAAGGCAAGAAAGAAGAAGAGGGCGCGATCCCGGCGGCAGCTCCCGCGGCGGGCGAAAAGCCGGCCAAAGAAGAAAAGAAAAAATAAAGGAGGCCTCCCGTGGGGAGCCACTCACAACCCCGGCTTCTGGTCGGTTTGGGAAATCCCCTGGATAATTACACGGATACCCGTCATAACGTGGGACGGGAATTTATCCGGTACTTAGCATCCGAAACCAAATCAAAGTTTAAAAACATCAGGCAAGCGGAAGGGTTTCGCTTGCCTGATTTTTTTGGAGTCCGTCTCGAGGAACCGCTCCTATGCGTCGTTCTCAAATGTTACATGAACTTGTCGGGGGCTCCTTTGAGAGAAATTGCCCAATTCGAATCTCTTGAACCTCGGGATGTGCTTGTGATTGTTGACGATTTCATGATTCCCTTTGGTTCGTTGCGTCTGCGGCCTTCCGGATCGGCCGGTGGACACAACGGGTTGAAATCCATTATTGAGGCATTGGCTTCCGAGGAATTCGCGCGTCTTCGGATCGGCATCGGGCCGGTTCCGCCGAATGAAGATCCCTCTAACTTTGTGCTTCATAGATTTGCAAGCGCGGAGCTCGCTAAAAGAGAAAATTTGTTTGAGTTGACACGTAACGGGCTCATGAACCTTTTTCAAGACGGATTTGAAAAAGCCATGGGTTTTATCAATAAACAGCATTTATAAATACCAATGGCAAAAACGCGCGCGGAATTTGTTCATCTCCACAACCATTCGGAGTTTAGTCTCCTGGACGGCGCCGTTTCATTCACGGACGTCAAAGGCAAGCCGTCGGATTTTCTGAGATCTCAGACGAGTAAAGGATTTAAGGCCATGGCTCTCACCGATCATGGAAACATGTTTGGGGCCATTGAATTCTATAAGGCGTGCAACGCTGCCGGAATCAAACCGATCATCGGAATGGAAGCCTACCTGGCCCCGGGATCCCGGTTCGATAAAGATCAAAGAATGGGGGAATCCGCCAGCCACATTACCCTTCTGTGCCAAAATAAGGCTGGATACCAAAATCTCCTTAAACTTTCCTCCACCGCTTTCTTGGAAGGGTTTCATTATAAACCCCGGATCGACAAGGAAATTCTTTCCAAACACGCGGAAGGACTGATCGCGCTGTCGGGATGCCTCCAGGGAGAAATTCCATCCGCACTTTTAAGCGGACAGGAAGAAGAAGCGGAAAAAGTTTTGAAAAGGCATCTCGAAATTTTCGGGTCGGAATCTTTTTATATTGAGCTTATGGATCACGGCCTCGAAGAACAAAAGAAAGTTCTCCCTCTTCTCGTTAACCTTGCCAAGAAATTCAATGTCCCCATTGTGGCCACCAACGACTGCCATTACGCCACCAAAGATGATTATTTGGCCCATGACGTTCTTTTGTGTATCGGCACGGGGAAAAAGATATCTGAAGAAAAAAGGCTGCGGTTTTCAGTCAACGAGTTTTATTACAAATCACCCGAGGAGATGAACCGGCTTTTTTCGGATTTGCCGGAAGCCGTCCGATCCACTATAGAGATTGCCGAAAAATGCAGTCTTAAAATTGATTTTGATCAGCTGCACCTTCCGAAATTTCCGGTTCCAACCGGCCAAACATCCGACACCTTTTTAAAAAAGCTTTGCCTTGAAGGGCTTAAAAAACGCATGGGGCAGGTCCCCGATACTTATAAGGAAAGGCTTGAGGTGGAGCTCTCGGTCATTGCCAGGATGGGTTTTGCGCCTTACTTTTTAATTGTGTGGGATTTTATTCGTTTTGCCCGGCAGGACGGAGTGCCTGTGGGCCCAGGCCGCGGAAGCGGCGCCGGAAGTTTGGTGGCCTATTGTTTAGAGATTACAAGCATCGATCCCATCCAAAACGGCCTTCTTTTTGAAAGATTTTTAAACCCCGACCGCCGGAGCATGCCGGACTTGGATATCGACTTTTCGGACGAAGGGCGCGATCAAGTGATCCAATATGTCCGCCGAAAATACGGTGAAAACAGCGTGGCTCAGATCATCACTTTCGGATCCATGTTAGCGCGGGGCGTGGTTCGGGATGTGGGGCGGGTGCTGGAGATGCCGCTTCCCGAAGTCGATAAGATCGCGGGTTTGATTCCACGGGAACTGGGCGTTACCATTGAATCGGTCATGGGAAGCGTTCCTGAATTCCGGCAGCTGTATAAATCCAATCCTGAAGTGACACGGCTCATTGATCTGGCCAAAAAATTGGAGGGCTTAAAACGCCACACCGGAGTTCATGCGGCGGGAACTTTAATTGCCGCCGGGGACATTACGGAATATGTGCCCTTGGCCAGGAACAATAAAGAAATCGTCACCACTCAATATGACGGCGAGCTTTTGGGAAGTCTAGGTCTTTTAAAAGTGGACTTTTTGGGTCTACGGACATTAACAGTCATTAAAGAAGCCGTCACGCTTATCCACGCTCGTCACAAACCCGATTTCGATATTGAGAAAATTCCCGTGGATGATAAAACCACCTACGATCTTTTAGTTAGAGCTGAAACATCGGGGGTTTTTCAATTGGAATCGCCGGGCATGCGGGATCTCCTCCGAAAATTAAAGCCCAATAATTTGTCCGACATAACGGCTTTGATTTCTCTTTACCGGCCGGGACCAATGGGCTCAGGCATGTTGGATGAATTTGTGGCGCGAAAAAGCGACCCTTCTAAAATTAAATATGACCATGAGCTAATGAAGCCCGTTATTGAAGAAACATATGGGATTATCGTTTATCAGGAACAGGTGATGAAAATATCCCGAGAGCTGGCTGATTTCACCCCGGGAGAAGCCGACGGCCTCCGGAAAGCCATGGGCAAAAAGATTCCGGAAGAAATCGAAAAGCAGCGCGGGAAGTTTCTGGCCGGCGCCCTCAAAAAAGGCATCAATGAGAAGCTCGCTACCAAAATTTTTGATCTCATGGCCCACTTCGGTGGATATGGATTTAATAAGAGTCACGCGTCCGCTTACGGTTTGATCTCATATCAAACCGCCTTTTTAAAAGCCAACTATCCCGTGGAGTACATGGCGGCTTTGTGCTCCAGCGAAATCGGCAAATCCACGCTCGCCTCAAAGGAGGGAGAATCTAAATTGGTCGGTTACCTGGGAGATTGCGGCGACATGGGCATTACGGTTTTGCCGCCGGATGTCCAGAAATCTTCCATCGCCTTTACGGTGGAAAGCCCCGTCCATTCCAAAGAACCGCAGATTCGTTTTGGCCTTTCCGCGGTAAAAAATGTCGGGACGGGAGCCGTTGAATCCATCTTGGCCGCTCGCGAAAGCGGAGGACTTTTTAAATCCCTGGAAGATTTTTGCGCTCGGGTGGATACGCGCCTTGTGAACCGAAAAGTGGTGGAATCCCTGATTAAATCGGGCGCGTTTGATACCCAGGAAAATATTCCGCCCAAAAAACTGCGGCCCGCTTATTTAATTCGGGTTGAGGCAGCGCTGGATTTAGGCGCCAAAATTAAAGCGAACAACGATTTCGCCAAAGAATCTCTGTTCGGAGAAAGCGAAGTGCGGGACATGGTTCGGATGCCCAAGACGGTGGTGGATTCAAAAGAAGAATGGAATGAAAAAACCCTTTTGGCCGGTGAAAAGGAAGTGTTGGGTTTATATTTGTCGGGGCATCCCTTGGCTAGGTACAAACCGGAAATAAGAGTTATGACCACTCACACGTTGGGCACATTGCCGGATTCCGGCATTGTTCGTGTGGCGGGGCAAATATTATCTGTCCGGCGACTGACAACAAAGCGCGGGAATTTAATGGCGCGGTTTGTGCTGGAAGATTTGGAAACTGAAATTGAAGTGACGGTATTTCCAAAATTGCTCACGCCTGAAACAAACACTTTGCTCACCCCCGGTAATTTGGTCGTGGTCAAAGGCCGGGTGGAAGCCCAGGAATACGACGCGCAAGTTGTGGGGCGGGCATTTTTGGCGGAAGAAATTATTCCGTTTAATTTCGCGCGCGACAAGTTTATAAAGCAAATGACGGTCGAGATCAAAACTCCGGAGGCGGAAGAAATTGTTTTTAGAGAATTGAAACAACTCTTCGGCAATTTCCCTGGAACCTGCCGGGTGAATTTCCGGCTTCAAACAGAAAAAAACGGAGAAGTCGTTCTGGAAACGAAAACGGGAATCAAGCTATCCGATGATTTTGTGGAAGGTCTAGAAAAAGTCCTTGGGCCCAACTCCTGGTCTTTTGGTGAAAAGGCGCTGACGCGGGTTTGAGTTGAGATTTCAAACTGTTTCTTATTTGCCTCCGGAGCGGATAAAAGTTATTTTTAGCGGCTGTCAAAATAATTGGAGGACCCCTTGCCCAGGATTTTAGTCGCGGATGATGAAGAAGAGCTTCTAGAGCTTTTAAAATTCAGTTTATCCGCTGCCGGATTTGAGGTCGTTCCCGCCAAGAATGGCCAGATGGCTTTGGAATTGGCTCAAAAAGGAAAGTTTGACCTTATTATTCTCGACGTCATGATGCCCTTCATCGATGGTTATCATGTTGCTGGAGAAATTAGCCTGGACCCGAAGGCTCCCCCCATTCTCCTCTTAACCTCCAGGGATTTCTCTCAAGATTTGGCCGCCGTTAAAGGGTCCGGCGCCACCGCTTTTTTGTCCAAGCCATTCGAAATACCCGAGTTGTTGGAAGTCGCCAAACAATTAATAGAGAAGAGAAAATAGTCCTTTTTGAGCTTTTGTTTTCCAAAATAATTCATTATCAATCATTTTAATATTTATTATCGCTTGCTTGACGGTCTGAAATTCAGGTAAAATTCATGCACTTCATTAAGGGGGCCCTATCATTAAATTCAATGGAAAATTAATTTTGATTTTTACTCTTTTGGTTGGTTCTGGCACCCTGTGGGCCGAAGAGAAGACTTGGCAACCCCGTTCTATCGATGTCATTGACACTCCCACCGCCGACCTGGTCGATCACTACGGCTACAACGTCAATTTTCGGTTCGGAAAAGAGGGTAATCTTCAATCCAAAACCGCCTTTGGGGTTTTTCCTCGGTTTAATCTGGGGTTTGGCTTAGATGGAGAAAATGTCATCGGAACGGGAGACGTTGATGTTCGGCGACCCACCATCAATGGCAAACTTCGCCTATATGACGGCAAAGCCGCCCTCCCCGCCCTCGCCTTGGGGTATGATGGCCAAGGATACGTGTGGGACAGCCGGGATGATGAGTACGAGCAGCGGGAAATGGGCCTTTATTTGGTGGCAACGAAAGAAATATTTATTCCATACCT
>JAKLIS010000098.1 GCA_022709485.1 Elusimicrobiota bacterium
CATGGGAAAGCTCAAGCTCAGATGCCTTTCCCTTAGCGAACGAATTCAATCGACGTTTCCGCCCCCCGGATCTGTCCTGTCCGGATCCTTTAAAGGGGATCCCGGACACCGGACAATCCGTTCCGCGTCCGCGCGTTCCGGCGCGCCGCGGAAGCCATTGAGAGCCTTTCTCAGGACTTAGGAACGCTCACCCGGGAAGATCAACTCAAAATCGCCGGCATCGGTCAAAGAATAGCCGATATGTTTGAGGAATTTAAATTTAAAGGCGAAGTCAGCGAACACAAAAAATTAAGGGCGGTTTTTCCTGAGGGCCTGTTTCAAGTTATGAAAGTCCAGGGCCTGGGAACCAAAAGAACCGCGATACTTTTCAAAACCCTTAAGATCGATTCTCTCGAGAAATTGGCCAACGCCGCCCATTCGGGAGACATTGCCAAGCTCCGGGGGTTTGGAGACAAGGTTCAAGAAAATATCCTGGCCAATCTTGAATTTGTGGAAAAGTCATCCCAAAGGAATTTACTTGTGAAGGCTCTGTCTTACGCGGGGGATGTTAGGCGTTATTTGAGCCCCCACCCGTCAATCCAAAACCTCGAAACGGCGGGATCCCTCCGCCGATGGAAAGAAACCATCGGCGATATTGATTTTCTTTGCACAAGCCAAAATCCGGAAAAGGCCATTTCTCATTTTCTCACTTTTCCGGACGTTGAAAAGGTTTTGGCCCACGGCCCGACAAAGGCCAGCGTCCTTTTGAAAAACGGCCCCCAATGCGATTTCCGGGTGGTCGAACCGGGTCAATTCGGAGCGGCCATGGTTTACTTTACCGGCTCCAAGGAACACAACGTGCGTCTGCGTGAATTGGCTTTAAGGAAGGGGCTGACCCTTAATGAATACGGCCTTTTTAAGCTGACTGATAAAAATAAAGAAAAACCCGTCGCCGCGAAAACGGAAGAGGATGTTTACCGCTATTTGGGCCTTCCCTGGATCCCGCCCGAATTAAGAGAAGATCGCGGAGAGATTGAAATGGGGCTCAAAAACAAATTGCCCCGCCTTATTGAGGAAGCGGACATTCTCGGAGACGTCCATAACCACACCACGCTCTCCGATGGAAAAAACACGGCGGAAGAAATGATCCGCGCGGCGGAAAATCTGAAATGGGATTGGTATTTTTGCGGGGATCATTCGCCCTCACTGGCCATGACCCATGGATTGGCCCCCGCGGCTCTCTGGAAGAAGCGCGCGCATCTGGAAGACCTTCAATCCAAATTCAAAAAAATAAAAATCTTTTTGGGATCTGAAGTGGATATCCTTCCCAATGGAAATCTGGATTATGAAAATGCGGTTTTGGAAAAAATTGATTGTGTCGTGGCTTCCATTCACAGTCGGTTCAAGCAAACGGAAGGAGAAATGACGGCGCGCATATGCCGGGCCATTGAAAATCCTCATGTCGATATTTTGGGGCACATCACGGGCCGGCTTATGAACACGCGCCCGGGATATAACGTAGATTTTGAAGCCATTCTCCAAAAGGCCAAGGAAACTCAAACGGCCATTGAAATTAACGGACAACCGGACCGGTTGGAACTCTCGGACACGCACGTGAAACGCGCCGTGGAATTGGGAGTGCCCATTGTCTTAAGCACGGACGCCCATTCTATTTCACATTTTGAAAACATGGTTTACGCCTTGCATGTGGCCCGCCGGGGATGGGCCACCGCGAAAGATATTCTCAACACTCGCTCCACGACAGAAATATTAGAATGGCTTCAATCATGAGCAAACGAAATATCATCCGAATTGCCCGTTCTCCGATTTGGCCCGCGGTATTTTCCGGCTTCGTGTTCCCGGGAATGGGTCAGGTTTTAAACGGCGAATTTGCGAAGGGCGGTTTTTTGATGGCGGCCACCTTCGGCACCCTATATTGGTTTTTTAAAGTGGTGGGAGACCGCCTGGCGCTTATTTCCCCGGAAGGGGCCCGGGATTGGTTTGAGAACACCACTGCCTATAAAACCCAAATAATCCAACTTTTTCAGGAGACCCCGGATTGGTTCTTGATTTTTTACTTGCTTGTCTTTTCCATCGTTGGTTATTCCGTCGTGGACGCCTATCTAACCGCCAAACAAAAAAACCGATATCCCACCGCCAAAAAAGATTCTGTTGATGAATCCGATTCTGACCGTTGAACAAGCCAAGGCGTTGGATCGGCTGGCTTTGGAGGAGTATGGAATTCCCGTGTCGACCCTTATGGAAAACGCCGGGCGTAGCCTGGCCGGGAAAGTAATTGAACTGTTGGGGAAACAGGCTGGATTCTCAACGGAGCGAGCCGTTATTCCCGCGAAACCTGCCCGTCCGGCAGGCGGGGCGGGAATGTCAATTTTAGCGTCGCCCCCGCGAAACCCGTCGCCCCCGCGAAAGCGGGGGCCCAGGTTTTCAACCATCTTTCGAAAAATGGTTTACAACCTGGATTCCCGCTTTCGCGGGAATGACAGCTTTCGCGGGAATGACAGGGCGGCGTGGATATTCTGCGGGTCCGGCAATAATGGGGGAGACGGCCTGGTGGCGGCTCGTTTTTTACATCAGAACAATATCCCAGTTGTCGTTTTCCTCGTTGGCTCTAAAGAGAAGTTCAAAGGGGAGGCCCTTGCTCAACTCCAAAAGGTTGAAGAAATTCAAATTCCGATAAAATTGATGTCAGATTTCGAAACATTAAATAAGGAATTCAAACTTCATCCTCCTCAAAAATTGATTGTCATTGACGCCATTTTGGGAACTGGATTTCATGGTGAACCGCGTCCGCCGGCACTTTTGGCCATCAAAGCCATAAATGATTTAAAGAAAAATCATCCGGGTAAAGTAACCGTCTTGGCCGCGGACATTCCCTCGGGTTTGAACGGCGATGAAGGTTTTACGGAAACCGAAGCCGTCCGGGCCGATACGACCCTCACTTTTGCAGCTCCCAAACAGGGGTTGACAGTGAACTCCGCACAGGCTTATATCGGAAATCTGGAAGTGGTGGATATTGGAATCCCTACAGAGTTGCTACAATCAGTGACAAATAACAAATCGTCTTAACCCGCGTTAGACTCAATTTAAAAAGGAAATGAACGAAAATAGGAGAGTGTAATGATTACAGGTCTCGTTCTGGTTCGTCTCGAAGCCGGCAAAGAAAAACAGGCCCTGCAAAAAATCAAGGAAATAAAAGGAATATCCCATGTGTCTGCCGTTTATGGGCGATGGGATTTGGTTGTGGACATTGAGGCCGATGACCTCCCCGCCATGAGTCATCTGGTGGTAGAAAAACTCCGCTCTGTACCGGGAATTTTCGCCACTGAGACGCTGGTTACAACCGCCATCTAAAAATCCTCTTTAAATGCCAGAAATCCTTCATCATGCCCCCGTTCCATTCAACGGGGCGGAAATTCACACTCTCCCGAACGGCTTGAAAGTTCTTCTCAAGGAAGACCACACCGTTCCGGTGGTGTCTATGCAAGTGTGGGTGAACTGCGGCGCCATACATGAAACACCCCGCATCGCGGGTATTTCCCATGGCTTAGAACACATGGTTTTTAAAGGAACGCCGAAGCGCTCGGCCGGAGAAGTCACCCGCGCCGTAGAATCGAACGGGGGCATCATCAACGCCGCCACTCAAATTGAGACCACCTATTACTACATTGATATCCCCTCTTATGGCGCTCAAAAAGCTCTCGACATTCTAGCCGATACCCTGACTCATCCCTCCTTCCCCCAAGAAGAACTGGAACGCGAGCGTCTGGTCATCTTAGAGGAAATCAAGCGCCGAGATGACCACCCCAATTCCACCCTGTGGGACGAATTTGCCGCCAATATTTTTAACGGAACCCCTTATGGGTCGCGAATCATCGGTTCAATCGAAACCGTTTCGGCTCTTTCGCGTGAAGATCTGGTCCAATATTTTTCTTCCCATTATGTGCCCGAGAAAATGAGTCTCGTTTTGGTGGGAGATTTCAAAAAGAAAAAAATATTAAATCAAGTAAACCGCCTCTTCGGCCAGATCCCATCCAAAAAAGCGCCGGCACCGCCGGGTTTCCGACATGATTCCTTAAAAGCCCAGTCGGTTGTAATCAAGAAACCTTTTCAATTGGCCCATATGGCCATGGGGATTCCCACGGTGGGCATGATGGATGAAGATGTGGTTAAACTGGACATTCTTTCGGACGCGCTGGGAGGCGGAATCAGCTGCCGGCTGTTCCAGCGCCTACGCGAAGAAAAAAAGATAGCGCTTTCTGTGGCCAGCGACTACATTGCCTATCAAGAAAGGGGAGTTTTTTCATTTTTTGCCGAGAGTTTCCCCGACAAAGCGGAAGAGGTGAAGGAAAAAATTTCCCTTGAAGTGAATAACCTGAAAAAAGAACCATTAACTCAAGGAGAATTGGATCGCGCCAAATCCAGGATAAAAAGCGGCTGGCTCCATGACGCGGAAACGTATCAAGAAAGAGCCTCCACCCTGGGATCATTCCATTCCTCCCGCCGGCTGGATCTGCTCTGCTCCTACCTTGGGGAAGTTGAAAAAATCACATTGGAAGATTTGGAAGAAGTGTGGGAAAAACATATTTTTGAGAAACCCATTTTCACGACGGAGGTCCGGCCCGGATGAAAAAGATCAAGAAAGGGCCCATCATTTCCTCTTTATCCAACGGTTTGAAAATCATTTATCTACAAACCGAAAATGACCCCATTTCCGCCGGCCACATTTTTCTTCCCCATGGGACATGGAGCGAATCTGACCGGGAACTCGGCATCACGGTCCTGATGCTCGCCCTTCTTTTTAAAGGGACAAATCGAAGAACCGCCCGCGAATTGGCCGAAGACACGGAATCTCTCGGCGCTCATGTAAACGCCAGCGCCTCGCATGACAACGCCTACATATCGTGCCACTCCACCGCTGAAAATTTTCCAAAGGCTCTGTCAATCATGTCGGAAGTGCTTCTGCAACCCACTTTCCCGCCTGAAGAAGTCGAAAAAGAAAAAACCGGCCTTTTGGCCGCCATTAAAGCCAAAAAAGAACAAATTTCCACAGTGGCAGGGGAAATCTTCAATAAGAATCTGTATGGAAAACATCCCTACGGCCGGCCCACCAGCGGCAACGCGGAAACGGTATCGGCGATTAAAAGAGAACAAATTCAAAAAAGACATAGAAAATTGATAATTCCAAAGGGAGGAATTTTTTCCATCGCCACCTCTCATTCCTTCTCTGAAATAAAAAAAGTTTTGGATGATTTATTTGGGCAAAAAATTTGGCCTCTAAAGCCCAATCATGTTTTGGCTTTTGCTTCAAAATCTCCGCAGCTGGTTAACAAACATATCAAACAACCGTCCCATTTTACCCAGGCCTTCCTCATGAAAGGTTTCCAAGCCAGCGCCGCTCGACACCCCGATTTTCTTAAGCTGAAATTATTAAGCGGCATCCTGGGCGCCGGAATGAGCTCCCGGCTTTTTCAATCGTTGCGGGAGACGCGGGGACTGGCTTATGACGTCGGCGCTTATTACCCCACAAAAAAAGGGGGAAGTTCTTTTGTCTTTTATCTGGGTCTTGAGCAAAACCGGATTCAAGAGGCAATGGAAGGCATTGAAAAAGAAATTAAAAAGATCAAAACCGAAATTATCCCGGCTCAAGAACTTTTGGATGCCAAAAATTTCATCAAGGGGTCTTATATTCTGGACCATCAAACCAACAGCCAAAGGTCGTATTATCTCGGCTGGTGGGAAATCTTGGGCCTGGGACCCCAATTCGACAAAAAGTTCTTAGATGAGATAAGCAAAATTACCGCGAAAGCGCTTCTCGGCGTGGCTCGGAAATATTTAAACAACAATGCCGTTACCATTGAAGTGCATGCGAAAAAATAGTCCCGTCTCAACCCAACAAAAGAAACCTCTTCCCCTGGGTTGGCTTCCTTTCATTTTTCTAGCCCTCGCCTTCAGCGCCTTCCAAATGGGATGCCGAGCAGAAAATTCTCGG
>JAKLIS010000099.1 GCA_022709485.1 Elusimicrobiota bacterium
TATCGGCATTCAGGTATTCGTCCAATTTGAGAACATGGCCGGCGTTAATAAAACTGGCTCGGATTTTATTTTCGCCCAAAATGCCGTAAATATCCGGCAGGCTGTTGGTTTGCGCCCCGATGCTGACATTTTGGGAGTAGGCTTCTACTGGGGCGTAGAGCCGGACAACCACCTTCACTCCCGTTTCACTTTCGTATTTCTGCGCCAGCCCTTGGAAAGCCTTGTCCCGATCCGTCATCCAATGCCACAAAACAATTTCGTTTTTAGGCGCTTTTATATTCTTGCATCCTTCCATGCCGACAAGGGCAAGAACTATTAAAACCAAATAAGAAAATGACAGCCATCTTTTCATATCAACCTGTCCTTTAATCTGAATGACGCGTCTCAAATCGAAAGCCGACGAAGGGACTTGAACCCCCAACCCTCCGCTTACAAAGCGGATGCTCTACCATTGAGCTACATCGGCGAGTTTTGGGCATTGCGGCAGAACCGGCAAAGACTCAAGAATGAGGGTAAATTTACATTTTTCGTCCCCTTCTATCCATATCGAGGGATAGGAGAGAAGGGTATAGAGAAAAGTCGATGGCTCGCCGTTAAATAGCCTTTCCTCGCCTGTTTTCCAGTTCTTGACGAACCTCTCGAGCTCTCGTTTCTGAAACTTTGTAAGTGCCGATGGCCAAGACCGCAACGCCTAAGGTAGCGATGGAAATCCCAATTTCATAAAACCTCATCAGAAATAACGCCTTATCGGATTGGATGGGACCCAAAGCCACATCAAAGCCCGTCCAATTAAGGAGGTAGCCGGACAGGAACAACGCGAGCGCCATCCCTAACTTCACCATCCACCAATAAACAGCCCCGAACATTCCTTCGCGCCTTTGCCCGTTTTCAAGTTCATCAACGTCGCATAAGTCCGCCATCATGGAACCCACCAATGTAAAAAGGCCGCCGAGCGCGAATGAAATAAAAGGAGCGGCGAAAAGAACCAAGTAGGGAGATCCGGGGTTATAGAAAAACCACTTTAAGATGTAGCCAAAAATGGCGACGGCCATCGAAATAAAAAATGCATTTTTCTTTCCGACTTTGGTTGAGATTCTTGTAATCAAAGGAATTACGCACAAAGTGGCAATGGAAGAAATTGAGCCAAACAGGCCGATAAATTTTCCAGCCCCCACCTGATCTCCTCCCATGACATAATAAATAATCACATAAGACCCCAATCCGGAGATCAACGTGAACCCGTTAAACACGGCAAACGTGGCCGCGCAAAGCTTCAAGAATTCCCAATTTTTTAAAGTTATGAAAAACACTTTAAAGAAATTCTCGAATCTCGCCACAACCGCTTCATTAAAAGATTTTTTGACGACTTCTTTCGATTCCTCGGCTTTGGCGATGGAATAAAACCGCTCTTTAATAAAGATGGCCGGGAGCACCCCGACAACGGCCACAAAAACGCCAACTCCGATGGCCAATGTGCGAGCCCCTTCAACAGAGGTTTCAAATAGGTCTTTGTTGGCCATAAACCACCAAAACCAGGGAACGGCAATCCAGGCAAATTGGCCGATAAAATTGCTCCAAGCCATCAGACGCGTCCTTTCATGGTAATCCGGGGTCATCTCATAGCCCAAGGCAATAAAAGGAGCAGCGTAGATAGTGTATCCCACGTAAAAAATGATGGAGCCGATGGTGAAAAAGCGTATATAAAAAGTTTGATCGTGTCCGGCGGGAAGTTGCCACATCAAAGCAAAAACAATTCCGGAAAAAAGGGCCCCCACAAAGATATAAGGTTTTCGCCGGCCCCATTTAGATTTGGTTATATCGGTAATATAACCCATGATAGGATCGATAATGGCGTCTACGAACCTCGGGAGGGCGAGAATGATTCCGATCCATTTGGGATCCATCCCCAACCCGAGATTTAAAACAATGGCCATGCAGCCTAACGCCGCGGGGAGAAGATTGTTGCAAAGAGATCCGAGGCCGTAAACGAATCTTTGGGAATAAGGGATACGATCTTCGGGGGCAGTTTGAATCTGTGCGGTTCCACTCATGGGTTATTCCATCCTTTTTAAATAATTTAAATACGAGGGTTTTCTTAAAAAACTAAATAATTTACTCGGATTCCGGAGAAACTACTGCGGAAAATGATATAAGGAGTGACGAAACCAAAACCGCACTGCCTTGTCAACTAGTTTCAATTTTTTGCCATCGCATAAATCAAAACAGCGCACGCACACCCGACATTTAACGAGTCTAGACTGGGGCAATCTCCCCGCTTAGAAATCTTCACAACCTTGTCGCATTTTTTTCGGGATAATTCTCGCAATCCTTCCCCTTCTGATCCCAACACCAAGGCAAAAGGAGTCGGCCATTCAGCGGTTTGGACATCTTCGCCTTCCATATCGGCTCCAATCAACCAAATACCCTTTTCTTTAGCAAAATCCATGGCCTGGGCCAGGTTTGAAACCTGAGCGATATCAACAAATTGAGCCGCTCCGGCTGAAGCGCTAATCACCGTACTAGACAGGGAAGAGGACCGCCACTTCGGAACCACTACGGCTGAAACGCCAAAAAATGCGGCGGTCCTCAATATTGATCCGAGATTTTGAGGATCGGTTACCCCATCCAAAAAAAGCAACCGAGGCCCATTTTCTTTGGCGGCCAACGCTTTTCGAATAACTTCCTCCAAAGATTTCGTTGTGATTGATGTAACTTGGGCGGCCACTCCTTGATGGTTTCCGCGAACCATTTGTTCCATCCGCTCTCGATCTACAATATGAAAAGGAATTTTCTTTTCCCGAGCCAATGAAAAAATTTCTTCGACCGGCTTCCCGTGAGCTCCACGAGAGATATAAACTTTTGTGACTCGACCCGCTAAAAGGGCTTCACGGACAGGCCACCGGCCGCAAACATAATCTATGTTATCAGGCCTGGGATGGGTTGGCCTCAAAGAATTTTCCTCAATCTTGGACCCGAAGAAGAATCCTCGACCACCACTCCGAAGGATTTCAATTCCTGCCTAATCTGATCGGCCAAAATCCAGTCTCGGTTCTTGCGGGCGGCTTCTCTTTTTTCCACCAGGTCTAATATTTTGGGGTCCCAATCTGAAAAAGTTGGAACCACCAACCCCAGAATCTCGAGCATTTCCTCAAACTCTTTCCGAATTTGATCCCAAATATCCCGCGAGATCCCCGGGCCCTCTCTCTTATCCAATTCAAAAATAAATGAACAAAGTTTATTTAGGGATCCCAAGGCAACCGGGGTATTTAAGTCGGTATAGATGCCGTTGAAAAATTCAGCGACAATGGCGTTGTATTCTGCCCGAAGATCGATACTCAAGGGCTTTTTTCCCACCGACTCATTGGCAAAATTCATGGCGATCCGGGCCGCCCCACAAATCCTTTGATTCCAAACCGATTCAACGGCTTTCAAATCTTGATCTGAGAAATTCAACGGTCCGCGGTAATGTTGGGAGAGAAGGAAATATCGCATGACCATGGGACTTGTTTTGGCCAAAACATCTTTTAAAGTAAAAAAATTTCCCAATGATTTAGACATTTTCTCCTGATTGATCGTGACAAACCCATTATGAATCCAATATTTGGCGAAATTTTTGCCGGTCGCGCCGCGCGCTTGAGCAATCTCATTTTCGTGATGAGGGAATATAAGATCCTGGCCGCCCCCGTGGATATCAAAATCCGGTCCCAAAGCTTGAGTGGACATGACAGAACATTCAATGTGCCATCCGGGGCGTCCGGGCCCCCACGGCGATGGCCAGGAGGGTTCCCCCTCTTTCGCTTTTTTCCAAAGAGCAAAATCCAAAGGATCTTTTTTGGATTTGTCCACTTCAACCCGGGCCCCTTCCTCTAGCTCATCGATATTTCTTTTTGAAAGTTGGCCATAATCAGCGAATTTTCGAACCGCATAATAAACCGAACCGTCAAGAACATAGGCAAATCCCCGCTGAATAAGAGCTTGGATCATGTCCTGAATCTGGGGAATATTTTGAGTCACGCGCGGGTAAGAGTGAGCGGGTTTGATGTTGAGCAAATTCATGTATTTTTCAAAACTGTTGATAAATTTTTCCGCAAGCGCTGCGGGAGGAACTTTTAATTTTGCCGCGCGATCTATGATTTTGTCATCGATGTCGGTATAGTTTTGAATGTGAGTCACTTTGTATTCCAAGCTTTCCAAAACGCGCCGCAAAACGTCAAACACCACATAACACCTGGCATGGCCGACGTGGGCTTCATCATATGGAGTGATGCCGCAGACGTATAAGCCGGCTTTCTTCGGCTGGAGAGATTTGAAAACTTCTTTTTCCCCACTTTTCGTGTTATAAAGCGTCAGTTCATTCATTCGAAAACATCCTTATTTTGAAATAACCGTCGCCACTGCCCAGGCGGCAATCCCGCCTTTTTCGGTCAATAATCTTGTGCCCTCGGACGTTTTGGCTTTTATATTCACCGATTGGGGATGAAGTCCCACTTTATCGGCCAAGAATTTTTCCATCATTTTCTTGAAATCTTTCAGGCGAGGTTTGTCCGCAACCACCGTCACATCAATGTTATAAGGCAAAAAATCATTTTCCTTCAGCAAATTGATCGTCTTTTCCAACATCAGCACACTTGATATTCCCTTCATCGCGGCCGAAGTATCCGGGAATAATTCGCCAATATCCCCCAAGCCGGCGGCCCCCAAAAGAGCATCAATGAGGGCGTGAATAAGAGAATCGCCATCTGAATGACCCTTCAAAGCCGGCAGATCGTCAAACGTCACTCCCCCCAGCTTTAAATGGCCGCCTTCCGAAAAATCGTGGGCGTCAAATCCGATGCCCATCCGAGGAAGCTTCACTTTGAGATCATCTTTCATTTTTATTGAGCCTTTATTATGGCCTGACATGTTTTGAGATCATGGGGGAAAGTCACCTTAAAATTGAAAGGCGAGCCTTCCACAATTTTAACCTTAAAACCCTTTCGCTCCGCCAGTTGAACATCGTCCGTGGCGATAGCGTTGGGGTTTCTCAGACATTTCTCGGCAATCTCTCGCCGAAATCCTTGCGGCGTTTGAGCCAACCACAGGTTGTTTCTGGGAATGGTTCGACGAACGCGGCCTTTCGCATCGGATTCTTTTAAAGTGTCCCCCAGGGGCCAGGCCGCCAAGGCCACTCCGGTCTGGCGAACCCCTCGAATCACGCGTTCAATCACTTCTTCACTCACCAAAGGCCGGGCGGCGTCATGAACCAAAACGATTTTCGATTTTGATGACAGGGCCTTCAACCCATTACGAACAGACTCCCCGCGAAAAACCCCTCCTAAAATGACCCTGATCTGTATTTTCTTACCGTATTTTTTCACTCGGCGAACAATATTTTTTATTAAACCTTTTGAAGTGACTACGACAATTTCTCCAACTGAGGGGACTTTAAGAAAGGCATTTAGGGGCTTGACATACAGCGGGCCCCCATTCAAACGGGCCATTTGCTTGGGACGCCGGCCCCCAAAGCGTCGGCCCGATCCGGCGGCCAATAAAATTACACCGGTAGACATGAAATTAGATAATTAAGTCTCTTGGGGCGGGATGGGGGGTTTTTCTCTAAACAGATCGTCCTGAAGGTGAATTTCAGGTTCCTTTTCTTCCCGCCCGTTTTGTATTTTGGCAAAAATCATTCGTCCGGCCGAGGTTTGAAGGATGGAATTGACGTGGACTGTCACCCGCCGTCCGATGTGCTTACGACCGTCTTCTACCACAATCATGGTGCCGTCATCCAAGTATCCCACGGCTTGCGCCCTTTCTTTGCCTTCTTTGGCAAGGAAAAGAGATAAGACGTCTCCCGGAAGAACAACAGGCTTAAGCGCCTGGGATAAGTCATTGACATTGAGAACCGAAACCCCTTGAAGCGCGGCCACCTTTGAAAGGTTGTAGTCCGTGGTGGC